>JBPCXK010000628.1:0-9623 GCA_051008635.1 Gammaproteobacteria bacterium | reverse complement strand
GTACTGCTGGGGGTCATTACCGTTAGCGTTAGCCGAGTCCACCTGGGATGAGGTCCGAGATCGACCCATAGCTGCCGGTGCCTTTAATGGGCATAGAGCTTGAAATGCAGTAATATTACTGCATAATATCTTCCATGCACGATGGTGAGCTTGACTTTGTGTTCAAGGCATTGGCGCATGTGGAACGCCGACGCATTCTGGTTTCTTTGTACGAGAAACCGAACCAGTCACTGTTCGAAATTTGTGCGGCATCGTACGGACAAACCGGAAAAACACTCTCACGTCAAACGATATCGCAGCATTTAGACATGCTCGAACGAGCGGGGCTGATTGATGTGACGTGGCAAGGCCGCACTAAGATGCACTCGATACACGAGGAACCGTTGCGCATGTCAATAGAGACGTTAATGAACAAACTAACTAAGGGGTCGTGAAAATGAAAATATATGTCACCAGTGTGTTTGTGGACGATCAGGCGCACGCGCATGACTTTTATACCAAGCAACTCGGCTTTGTCGTAAAAAACGATGTTCCATTAGGCGAAAACCGTTGGTTGACCGTCGTCTCGGACGCTCAGCCAGATGGCACCGAACTGTTGCTTGAACCAAGCGATCATCCCGCAGTCCAGCCTTTTAAGGCAGCGCTCGTAGCCGATGGTATTCCAGCGACGTCCTTTCAGGTCGATGATTTGGATACTGAGTACGAACGCTTGAGTGGTCTCGGTGTGGCTTTCACTCAGCCACCGATGGATGCGGGACCAGTTCGAATGGCCGTGCTTGACGATACGTGCGGAAACCTAATTCAACTCGTGGAAATGAAAGAAGATTCCTAATGAGCGAGGGGGCGCGAGTGTCTGTATTTGGCCGAAGTCGGACCGTCCGGAATCTCATCGCTCATCGGCTTGCCAATCAACCCTAACCTTTAGGGCTGGTCGCGTTCCGGGAACCAGATGCGATAGTGCTCGACGGCGAACTCCAGCGCCTGTTCAGACGTGCAACCGGAGCAACTCGTTTTCTGTGTCACGTCCTCGTCCCCTTCGACATGCGCAACGTAGCCGCCTTGCCAGTGCTGGAAGTAGCTGCAAGGCAGTCCGTCAAGGGTGACGTAAGTTCGGTTCGGTGGTGGTGGTTTCGAATCAACGCGACGGCTGACCATTGTGACCTCCCTGTGCTGTTGGGGTTGAAGAATCAGGCGCGGTGCGCCAGCCGATTCTCAAGCGGTTCGTAACGCCGCAGATCGTCAGCAAGAATGCTCAGCGCCGGGAAGATGAAAGGGGTCAAATCTCGTTTTATACATTTAATGAGGTCGGCTGTCGCCATGCCCGTATCAATCTAAGTGCCTCGCCAGTTTGCGGTTCAATGCGGGCAATCGGCGAGAGAGCCTAAAGCGACAAAGGCCCCACCGAACGGTGGGGCCTTTGTTCAAACTCTGGAGCGGGAAACGAGACTCGAACTCGCGACCCCGACCTTGGCAAGGTCGTGCTCTACCAACTGAGCTATTCCCGCTTTTTGTTTACCGGTAACGCGTGTTCCCGTTTTGGGGCAATTCACGTTACCGACTTTACCCACTATTTACCAACCAGCCTTGTAAGCGATTGATTTGCCACAGTGTATTTAAGGATCAAACCCTGGGCGCGTCGTGCGCTAACAACTGAGCTGGCGATGCAGGTAGCGCTCTATTGTAGTGCACACCGATGCGCCGTCAAGACCACAGGGTCGAACCGCGCAGGCGACTGTGAGACCTTACCTTACTCCAGGTCGATATTTCGCAGTGCGACCCGCAGGTACATCACCATCGACCATAGCGTCAGGCCCGCGGCGAGGTAGATGAGCATCATGCCGAGTGTGCGTGTCGGCAATCCCGCGATCGGCTGATGGTAGAGCAACAGCCAGATGGCAAACATCTGGAGCGCTGTCTTGATCTTGCCGATAGCCGAGACCGCGACCGAGCTACGCTGGCCGATCTCGGCCATCCACTCGCGTAGCGCGGAAACGGTGATTTCCCGGCCTACGATGACGACGGCTGGAATGACCAGTAACAAACCACCGTTTTTGTCGACCAGCATGATCAGCGCCGCGGCGACCATGAGCTTGTCCGCCACCGGGTCGAGAAACGCACCGAAGGCAGACATCTGATTCCAGCGGCGGGCGAGGTAGCCGTCCAGCCAGTCGGTAAATCCGGCCACTGCGAAGATCATGGCGCTGACCGGAAATGCCCAGTCGTAGGGCAGATAGAAGACGAGCACGAACAGCGGTATCAGGATGATCCGCAGGAACGTGAGCGCGGTCGGCAGGTTCAGCCTCACGACCCGCGAGCGGCTGTAGGGATTGACTGTCGAGATAGTGCTGCCCTGCTTAATGTCCCAAAAAGCCGTGGCGATACGGGCTAACCATCATCATGAAATGCATCGAATACCTGCTCCGCAAGACGCCTGCTGATTCCCGGAACCTTGCTCAGTTCTTCCACTGCGGCGCGACTGACGCCACGTAAACCGCCGAAGTGCTTCAGCAGTATCTGCCGGCGCTTCGGCCCCAGACCGGAGATCTGTTCCAGTGGCGATTGCCTTCTCGCTTTTGCGCGCCGCTGCCGGTGACCGGTGATTGCGAAACGGTGCGCCTCATCGCGAATCTGCTGAATCAGGTGCAAGGCTGCTGATGTCGAAGGCAGTATAGTTGGCGCTGACTGATCGCTCAATATGAGTTGCTCGAGACCCGGCCTGCGGCCCTCGCCCTTGGCCACACCGACGATGGTCACGCCTTCTATCTGCAACTCCTCCAGTGTCTCGACTGCCTGTCGAACCTGCCCCTTACCACCATCGATGAACAGGATATCGGGCAGTTTACCCTCGCCTTTCTTGAGCCGCGTGTAGCGGCGTGTGAGCGCCTGCTTCATGGCCGCGTAGTCATCGCCGGGGGTAATATTGGCAATGTTGAAACGCCGGTAGTCAGACTTGATCGCGCCCTCCGGGCCGAACACCACGCACGAAGCTACCGCCGCCTCGCCCATCGTATGGCTGATGTCGAAACATTCCATACGCGCCGGCATGGCCTCCAGCCCAAGCTCGTCCTGCAAGGCCTCCAGGCGTTCGAGCATGCCGGCCTTTGAGGCGAGCCTGGCCTTCAAACCGTGGTCGACGTTACGCGTGGCCAGATCCACCCAGCGGGCCCGTTCCCCGCGCACGTTGTGAGAAATCGACACGGCCTGACCACGCTTGAGCGATAGCATCTGCGCAAGCGTCGCTTCGTCGGCGGGCGCGACATTGACGATGATCTCCGCCGGCGCCTCGCGCGCCAGATAATACTGGCCGAGAAACGCCGTGAGCAGGCCGGCTTCATCGATGCCGGCAGGGATTTGGGGAAAGAACGACCTGTTACCGAGGTTGCGCCCCGCGCGTATCGAAAACACCTGCACACAAGCCGTGGCCATCCATAACTTCACCGCCACGATGTCCACGTCGCCGGCCGCGCCGCTGACGTATTGGCGCTCGCTTACACGCCGCACGGCCTCGATCTGATCGCGGTATTCGCCGGCCAGCTCGAACTCCAGGCGGCCTGCAGCAGCCTCCATGCGTTCGATCAGTTCCTCGATGACCTCGCTGCTCTTGCCTTCGAGAAACTGTATGGCGTGTTTCACATTGACCTGATATTCGTCGGGCGTGGTCAAACCCACGCACGGCGCGGTGCACCGTTTGATCTGGTGCTGCAGACATGGCCGCGAGCGGTTGCGAAAAAAACTGTCTTTGCATTGCCGCACGCGAAACAATTTCTGCAGCTGGTTGAGCGTCTCGCGCGTTGCCCCGGCGCTGGCGTAGGGACCAAAATACTGCCCCTTGCCGCGCCGCGCGCCACGGTAAAACCCGAGCCGCGGATACGCGTGCTCGGTCGCCAGATAAATATAGGGGTAGCTCTTGTCGTCGCGCAGATTCACGTTGTAGCGCGGACGCTGCTCTTTGATCAGATTGTTCTCGAGCAGCAACGCTTCCGCCTCGCTGTTGGTTACCGCCACGTCCACCGAGAGCACGTGCGTAAGCATGGTCTGGATACGGGTATTGTGCGCGCCGCGCCGGAAATAACTGCTTACCCGCTTTTTCAGGTCCTTGGCCTTACCGATGTAAAGCGCCTTGCCGTCGCCGTCGAGCATGCGGTAGACGCCGGGGCGGTGAGTGAGCGACCTGAGGAATTCCTCGAGATCGAAATCGGCGACCGTGGCGGGCGCGTTCATCCCAGCAATCGTTTGAGCTTCTTGAACACCGCGTCGAACATCTCCGGTGTCAAACGGCGGGTTTGTGTGTTGTAGCGACTGCAGTGATAGGAATCCAGCAGGGTCAGATCTTGCTCCAGTGCATGCGTGGCGCCATGCCTGAAACGGTAGTGACTCAAGCGCTTGCTACGAGATTTGAGCACGGCATTGTGGGCAATTGCGCCGAGCGCGAGAACGACCGCGGGCCTGGCAACGGCGTCGATCTCGGCAGCCAGGAAGCCGTTGCAATTGTTGATCTCTTCGCCCAGCGGCTTGTTCTCGGGCGGTAGACACTTTACCGCGTTGCTAATGCGGCAATTGTGAAGCTTTAATCCGTCGGTGGCGGATTGCGATGTGGCCGCGCTGCTGAATCCGTGACGGTGAAGGGTTTCGTAAAGCAGGATGCCGGCGTAATCGCCGGTAAACGGGCGCCCGCTCGCGTTGGCGCCGTGCTTGCCCGGCGCCAGACCCACGATCAACAACCGTGCTTGCGGGTCGCCAAACGGCGCAACAGGCCCGCAGTGATAATCCGGGTGCGCAGTCCTGACCTCGCCCAGAAACCGGCTGAGCCGGGCGCAGCGTTTGCAGTCGGGATCGAAAATCTGCCGTTGAGCCACGGACACTCGCGGCCCGCCCTACATCGCGGACGATTCTTTCTCGAGCATGCCGTGCTGCACGGCGAGACGGATGAGCTCCAGATCGTTTTTGACCTTGAGCTTGTCGAGCAGACGACTCTTGTAAGTACTTACGGTCTTCGGGCTGAGGCACAGTTTCTCTGAGATCACGGTGGTCTTGTGACCTTGCGTGATCATGAGCAGAATCTGCATTTCGCGTTGCGACAGAGTGTCGAACGGCGACTCGTCGGCGCCGGGCAGCATGCCGAGCGCGAGTTTCTGCGCGATGTCGGCGGCGATGTAACGTTCGCCTTTGCACACGCGTTTGATGGCCGTGATCATCTCATCCACCACACAACCCTTGGTGAGATAGCCTGCGGCGCCGGCCTCCAGCAAACGCTTGGGAAACGGGCCCTCGGCGTGCACGGTCAACACGATTACCTTGAGCTCGGGTTGGAGCTGCAGCATGCGGCGTGTTGCTTCGAGCCCCCCGATACCAGGCATGTTGACGTCCATGAGCACGACGTTGGGCTTGTGCTCCTTGACTTTGAGAATGGCCTCTTCGCCGGTGGCCGCTTCGTCGACGACCTCGATGCGCTCGTCGACCGAACGGTCCTCCATCAAGCGCCGTATGCCCTTGCGAACCAGGTCGTGATCGTCAACGAGGAGAAGTTTGATCATTTACCAGCGCCACCCCCAAACACAGATAGTAACACGCTACCAGCTTCCGTATGGGTTCTTTACGAGGCTCGAGTTGTAGTAACGCGCATCGTACGATACCTCTTCGCCCGCCCACGCCGGCAACTCGAAGGCCTCGTGTGCTTGCGTAAGCTCGATCTCAGCCACTATCAGACCGGCATTGTCACCCTCGAACTCGTCGACTTCCCACGTTTTGCCTGCGTAATCTACAAAGTAGCGGGTTTTCTCTATCAGTGGCCGCATGCACAACGAGTCGAGAATCTGACGGCCTTCGGCAATCGGTATCGGGTATTCGAATTCCAGCCGCTCCACCCCTACCGTCGCGCTCTTGATATTGAGCGTTGCTTTGTCGGCAACCACACGCACCCGCACGGAGCCGCCCGCGCCACCGGCGAGATAGCCCTGGCGGAAATGGGCCTTGCGCCCGGCCTGCCTCCTCCAGGCATCGCCATTGACCAGAAACTTGCGTTCGATTTCCAGCGGCATGCGTAACCCACACTACTTTAGATAACATTCCCGGGAAATTGTTCTGGCTAGAATTTTACCAGCGCGGCGCCCCAGGTGAAGCCGCCACCGAACGCTTCCATGAGCAACACCTCACCGGGCTTGACTCGGCCATCGCGCACCGCCACGTCGAGCGCCAGCGGGATCGACGCCGCCGAGGTGTTCCCATGTTGATCGACCGTGACCACGACATGATCCATCGACATCTTCAGTTTGCGCGCAGTGGCCTGAATGATGCGGATATTGGCCTGGTGCGGGATCAACCAGTCGATATCGCTCTTTGCCATATCGTTCGCCTCGAGCGTCTCGTCGACGACTCTTCCCATTGATCGCACCGCCATCTTGAACACCTCGCTGCCCTCCATCTCCACGAAGGCCTCGCGGTTGGCAAACTTCCTGTAGTTGTCCCGCGCCCCGTAGGGAACGTGAAGCAAGTCTTCGAATTGGCCGTCCGCGTGCAGGTGGGTCGACAGAATACCGGGCTTTTCGCTCGCCTCCAGCAGCACGGCGCCGGCGCCGTCGCCAAACAGGACGCAGGTGTTGCGGTCGCTCCAGTCCAATATGCGCGAGAACGTCTCGCTACCCACAACCAGGGCGCAACAAGCGCCTCCGGTACGCACAAAGCGGTCAGCAACATCCAGCGCATAGACAAAGCCGCTGCAAACAGCCTGGATGTCGAATGCCGGGCTACCGTGAACATCGAGTCGTTTTTGCAGCAGACATGCCGTGCTGGGAAAGATCTTCTCCGGCGTGGTCGTCGCGAGCACAATGAGGTCGACATCTTGCGGACGCCTGCGCGCCATGGCCAGCGCCTCGCGCGCGGCGTACTCGGCAAGGTCACAGGAGGTTTCGCCGTCGACAGCGATATGCCGCTTCTTGATGCCGGTGCGTGACGTGATCCATTGGTCCGACGTCTCCACCATCCGCTCGAGATCATGGTTGGTCAGCACTTTCTCCGGCAGGTAGCTGCCGGTCCCTGTGATGCGCGAATACACCCGGCTCAACTTGCCTCGGCCGGCGCCAGCATTTGCTCGAGCCGCTTATCGATCCGCTGCGGTACCCCCAGCTTGGCCTCGACACGCGCTATCCTGATGGCGTTCTCGAACGCCACTTCATCGGCGCCGCCGTGACTCTTGATTACGATCCCCTGCAGACCCAACAGGCTTGCGCCGTTGTACTGGCGCGGATCGATGCGCCTGCGAAACGCCTTCAACACCGGCATGGCGAACAGCCCGCCAAGCCTGGTTATCAGGTTGCGCCTGAATTCCTGCGACGCGTAGTGCGAGACCATTTGTGCGACGCCTTCGCTGGTTTTCAAAGCGACATTGCCGACAAAACCATCGCAAACCACGACGTCGACGTCACCGCAGTAGATATCGTCTCCTTCTACATGACCGATGTAGTTCAGGCTGCTTCCCTCCAGCAAACGGCCGGCCTCTCTCACCTGATCGTTACCCTTGATGGCCTCCTGCCCGACGTTTAGCAGTCCCACACGCGGCTCGGCCACGTCGTCCACGGCGCTTACCAGGACCGAACCCATGACCGCGAACTGAAACAAATGCTCGGCCTTGCAATCGACATTGGCGCCGAGATCGAGCATGTGCGTATGTCCACGGATCGAGGGGATCGCCGTGCAAATGGCCGGCCGGTCGATGCCGGGGAGTGTTTTCAGCACGAACCGGGCGATGGCCATCAGTGCGCCTGTATTGCCCGCGCTCACGCAAGCGTCGGCCTTGCCCTTCCTGACCTGATCGATAGCCACCCGCATGGAGGAATCCTTCTTCATGCGCAGCGCCTGCGCGGGCGGCTCGTCCATATCCACCGTCTCGCTGGCGTGCGCTACCTGCAGCCTGACGGAGCGCGCCTTGTTGGTGGCGTTCAGGTGCGCGTTGAGCCGATCGAAGTCGCCGACCAGCACGAGGGCGATATCGTCGTAGCGCTCGAGCGCGGCCAGAGCAGCCGGCACGATGACTTCCGCGCCGTGATCTCCTCCCATGGCGTCCAGGGCAATTGTGATCCCGCCGCTCATTCTCCAACGGACCGGGGTGATGCGCGGCCGCTTGTGCGGAGCCGACGCGCCGGCCGCCCACCGGTTTGTTTATATGGGGTAGCGCTTCGGCCGACGTCCGCCCTCAGCGAAGGCGTCGATCCGCGAGGCGCCGCGAACTACTCTTCGTCGTCGTCTTGTTGCTCTTCGATGACTTGCCGGCCGCGGTAAAACCCGTCCGGGCTGATGTGATGACGCCGATGTGTCTCTCCACTGCTTGGGTCAATCGACAACGCCGGGTTTTTCAAGGCATCATGAGAGCGGCGCATGTCACGCCGTGAACGGGTCTTACGTCTTTGTTGAACAGCCATCGGTGTCACCTGCTATTTTTCGTGCCAAGATTTGAGCACCGCAAACGGGCTTCCCCGCCCGCCATGCTCATCTGATTCATGCCGTATTCTATCAACCATTTCCGGGTCGCAATCGGCGATCTCATCGTGCGCGGGTAACACGGGCAACGCCAGCAACAGTTCGTCTTCGGTCAGCTCGCTGATTGTCACCGTCTCGTCGGCGGCCAGCAAAGGTTCGGCATCGCCCCGAAGCTGCTTCGCCTCCTCGTCGCTGCGCACCACCATCAGATCGAAACGGCCATCGATCTCCGCTCGCACTGGCGCCAGACAACGCTGGCAGGTTTGCGCTACCACCGCCCTGACCGATCCACTCAGCCGTGGCCTGCCGGATTCGTCGGTGCGAAACTCCAGCACTACCTTCGCGTCCGCGCCACCACCAGCGCAGGACCGTAAGCGCGCCATGGTTGCAAGCGGCAATACGCCACTTAACGATACACCCTTGGCGGCGAGCTGAAAGGGGTTCACCCGCGTGGGCAGACGGTCGGGCATGAGGGTGCGAATAGTACTGCCTGTCGACTTGGAGGTCAAAAAACCGAACGAAATCCCAGGCTTGTGAATCATTCCCCCAGCTCGAGCTCATTCACGTAAACTGCTCGTATGCCCGACCGCAGATAGGCATCGTGGCTTACCCGGCGCAGTACGCTGCGCTATTGCACCTTACGCGTTTTCGCGTATTTTCGGCGCTTATGGCCGACCGCAATCCGCAACGACCGCTCGTGCTCGCCTCCAGCTCCAGATACCGCCGGGAACTGCTGGCGCGCCTCGGTCTGAGCTTCGAGACACGCGCTGCGGATATCGACGAAACCCCGTTCGCCGGCGAGGCGCCAACGGCGCTCGTCAAGCGCCTGGCGCGGCAAAAGGCCGAAACGATCGCGCCCGACTTCCCGCAAGCCCTCATTATCGGCTCCGATCAATGCGCCGAGCTCAAAGGCGCGCTGCTCGGCAAGCCGGGCAACTTCGAGCGCGCCTTTGCGCAACTGCGCGCGGCCTCCGGACAGACCATGACCTTCCGCACCGGGCTGTGCGTGCTGGATGCGGCGAGCGGGCGCCATGAAGTCGAAGACATCATCTACGCCGTGCGTTTCCGCCACCTGGGCACCGAACAGATCAGCAACTACCTGGAACGCGAGCAACCCTACGATTGCGCCGGGTCTTTCCGCGCGGAAGCGC
>JBPCXK010000627.1:0-5986 GCA_051008635.1 Gammaproteobacteria bacterium | reverse complement strand
CCGCCGGCGAAGTATCCCAGTGTTCTAAGAAGGCTGAATCGCAAGGGAACCAACGTCTGTTTTGGGTCGTTCTGAGACGGAGTGCTGCCACGCACCATCACAGGCAGTACATGGACCATCACCGGACGACAAGTTTCGATCTAATCGGACAATGTGTGCAAGATCGAGTCTGACCCATTACAGGTAAGTCTGTTACAGGTAAGTCTATGAACGGCGATTAATTTCCGCCATGACCCACTCCAGTTGCCGTTGCAATCGTATGGCCGATCCCGGATTAAATTGCTTCACATGGTTCAAACGCCCTCTTATGGAGTTGAGTGATCGCTTGAAGTCCTGGCTCGGCAACGAGGCGAGTTGATGTATAGCAGCCTTGATTTTGGCACGTTTCGCGCGGGAGACGCTTGGACCGCTGGCTGAGTTCACGGTTAGCCCGGTCACCTCTTGACGACGCGAGCGAGACGTTATCCGAAGCTTTTCTTTCTTTTGCTTGCGCCACATCCGTAAACCAACCCGCGACACGGCGCTTGCGGTCTCGTTGATGAGCGAGTCCGCACGCTCTCCGGAGAATGTCATGTCGTCGACAAACCGCGTGAACTCGACACCGCGCTCGATAACAAAGCAGGCGGGCTAAGCTGGGAGCGATCGAAACCAGCCACATCCGTTCGTGCGCAAACAACTTTTTCAGAGTCTACCTACGAGATATTTCGCGAGCAGTTGATTTGCCTGGGCGTTAGGATGGGCATCATGCGCGCTGATGCTGTAGCGACCTCTATCGTCCTTGTATCCGTCAAGAATATCTCCAACCAGATAGTGCTCAAAGTCTCTGTTGGAAAATTGCTGCATCAATTTTTTGGAAGTGTCTTTATCGTCGCCTGATGAAAGATTGTGGGGATCCCAAAAAAGGACAAGGAATTTCGAGAAATTGCTGTTTTCTCGCAGCAGATCGTGTGACTTCTCAATGATAGCGACGAAGGTCATCAGGTCTTTATCGGTGGCGCTTTTTCTTCCGTACAAGACCCTCCTGAACAACAGAGACTTTCTCAGCTGCCTCTCTATCTTTTTTTCGATATAGCCCGATGGGGCTTTGCCAGCGTCGAAATGTCCCTTGTACACTAATGCTTCTTTTTCCAAAACGTATCTCGGCCCGTGCTTGTCCCAACTCGAGTGCCCCACCGCCCTTGCGACGTGCGCGGGTATGGCACTGTAAACCGCGGCTATCTCCTGACATCCGTTGGCGACATCGCCTACCAGACCGGTTTGAATCGCGGACAACATCTGATGAGGTCCGTAACCATGAAAACCAAAGTTGGATATTCTGTATTCCCCGTTCAACTCCCGTCCCACGAAGTAGGGAAGCGTTTCATCGTCGTCCAGCCCTTCTCCAAACGCGAAAGACCCGCCAAAAAACAGCAAACACATTATGGAAGCATCGTTGGAAGTCGGCGTACGCCTCAAGCCGTTATCGTCGATCGCATATGTCACGTCGTAAACCACTTCATCGCCTCGTGTGACTTTCAGCGTACGTTCAATACCAGGCATCGGGGCATATCCCAATCTCTCATGTTCTTTACTGTATCCGTCAGTAACGTAAGTTCCTGTTTTGATTTTTTCCTCTGGCGCAGACAGATACAGGTAGGATTCCGCAATCGATAGCGCAAGCGGCAAAGCCACAACGTTGCACAAAATGATTTTGGTTCCTCGTTTTTTCGCCCCAAAAGCCAGAGCCGCAATCAGAAGGACTACTGAAACAAATGCCCAGATCCATGGCGCCACTAAATATTTCAAGGCAAGAAAAAAGAACACACCTGTAGCCATCGCATAGACTGCAATCCTTTTCATTGTGCGATCCTGTGATTTTCGATTTAGTACCTTACCAGTGAAATCTTGGACAAAAATACCAAGAATTTCTCGAACCCGCGGTCGCGCACAAGCGAGGTGGACTTTTCCACGCCTTGTCCACGGCCGCGCGCCTCACACGCCGGCGTTGCGGTGGGCAAGGGGCGGTAAAGTCCGCCGTTGAAGCGGCACATCTTTGGTTCCGGCTATGCCGGGTTAGGGGGTTCTGCCAGAAACAAGTTTGCATTTCTCGGCGACTAGCCCGCATTTCTCACCACGATGACGGCGCTGGCTTGATCTTTAGCCCGCATTTCTCACCACGGGGCGAGGTATGCGGGCTGGCGTTTCCCGCCGAACAAAAAAACAGGCGGGACATGCCCGCCTGCGTTGTTACCGCGATGTTGTCGGCGTTTACTCGATGCCGAGTACCGCCTTGGCTTCGGCTAACGTAGCAATGGATGCGTCGTGGTTACCACCTTTGTGCTCTTCCTCGCCTTTGGCGCGCAGTTCCATGACCTTTGCCTTGTCCTCGTCGCTCAGCTGGGCGCTGGCCATCGCTTCGTCGATGGCGGACATCATGTTCGGGCAGTCGCCGGCGAACGCCGGGGCGCTCAGAAAGGCCATCACGAAAAGGGTGGCAAGAAAACATTTGCTCATTCTTTGCTCCTTATGGAGGTAGTTCAAGGGACGAATGTCCGTTTCCCCAGGGTGTTCCTTCACAGACTAAACTACGCCAGGTGTGGAGACATGTAAACAGCTCCTGACGGCCACAAACCGCGCTAAGTCAGTGAAATCAACCGATTGTCAGCCCCCTACTCAGGGGTCGCGTTGCCGCGCGGCGGCGCGCCTGACCGTTGTTCGCCCGGGGCCAGGAGCTTGTACCCGAACCCGCGGAGCGTGTGAATCAGGGGCTGGGCCTGACCAGCATCGATCTTGCGGCGCAAGTGCCGGATATAGACGTCGACAACGTTCGTCATAGGGTCGCTGTCGGCGCCCCACGCCGCTTCGAGGATCTGAGTACGGCTGAGGACGGTGTTGGGGTTGCTCATCAGGTACTCGAGCAGCGCAAATTCCTTCGGTGTGAGCTCAATCGTGCGGTCGCCTCGTTTCACCTCGCGTGTTGCCCTGTTGAGTATCAGCTCACCCACTTTCAGGGTAACCCCATACGGCTCGTAGCGGCCGCGCCGTCGAAGCAGCGCGCCCACGCGCGCGAGCAACTCGGCAAAGGCAAAGGGTTTGGGCAGGTAGTCGTCCGCGCCCGTGCGCAGCCCCGCCACCTTGTCGTCTATGGCATCGAGGGCGGTCAGCATGAGAATCGGGGTAGTTATCCCGGTTTCCCTGAGGCGGCGGCAGACCTCTCGCCCACTCAGACCGGGAAGCATGATGTCCAGGATGATTACGGCGTAGGCAGCGCTTTCTCCCAGTTCGAGGCCGCGCGGACCATCCACGGCAACGTCGAGCTCATAGCCCTCCGCCTGCAGTCCACGGCGCAGGAACTCGACGATACGGGAATCGTCCTCAACCAGCAGCAGACGCACGTTGATCTGCCTGTTTTTGGGCCAGGGGTAGGCGCACGGTCGCCGTCGTGCCCGCGTCCGTCGTGCTGGTCAAACGAACAGAGCCATGGTGCGCATACGCTATTGCGCGCGCCAGCGTCAACCCGAAACCGGCGCCGTCCGGCGCCATGGACCGCGCCTCGGCGCTTCGAAAGGTGCGCTCGAACACTTGATTGAGGTCTGCAGACTCAATGCCGATACCCGTGTCAGACACCGAGATAACCGCCTCGTTACCGTCCTGCTCCAGCAGGATCATAATTTCACCGCCGGCCGGTGTGTACCGGCAAGCGTTATCAATCAGATTCATCAGGAGCTGACGGATGCGCTGCGGACTACCACGGATCCAGACTGCACGATCCGCGAAGGCATGCGTCATTGTCAACGAGTGCTGCGTGGCGAGCGCCCGCCCGCTGGCAACCAATTCCTCGAGCAACTCATCCAGCGCAAAATCGCAGACATCGCCCTCCGTGCTTACTGACTCAGAACGGGCGACAGACAACAGCCCATCGACGAGTCTGCCCATGTGCGCGCTCAGCTCGGAGATGCGCGCCAGCGTCGCCTCATAATCGTTTACACGCTTGCGTCCGCCGTACGCTGTGACATCCGCTTCTCCGCGAATGACCGTAAGCGGCGTTCTCAGCTCGTGGCTCACGTCCGCCAGGAACTGCCTGCGGGTCTGATCGATACGGCGAAGTTGTTCGTTTGTGTCGCGCAGGCGTTGCGTACGTTCCCGAACTTTCTGTTCCAGATCCGATTGCGCGGCCAATAACGCGCGATGCTGACTCGACAGTTCTTCCGCCATTCGGTTGAAACCAGCGGCCAGCCGGGCGAACTCAGCGACGCCGCCTGGTGTGACGCGGTAATCCAGTTCTCCCTCAGCGAACCGCTCCGTGCCGCGTAACAACGCGTTGATCGGCCGTTGCATGCTGCGAAAAAGGCCAACGCCGAGGAGCACGGCGAGCAGGGTCGCGGCCGCGGTCGCTGCGCCCGCAATCCACGCCAGGCGCTGGGTCAGGGCACGGCTGCCCGCAATGACCTCCGCCACCTCGGAGCGCTCGTCGGCAATGGCGGCATCCAGCTCGCGCCGCAAGGCTATGTCTACCGCCGTCTCCAACTTGGCGGTCAGAGACTGCCAGCGATCAACTGCGATTCGGTGATTCTCAAGATCTGCCGGTGACTCGATGATCGTGGTCATCTGCGCCACGATTTCGCGCAGGCGACCGAGCCGCCTCAGCTGCTCGAGCTCTCGCCCGGTGGCTTTGCTGGGGTCCAGCACATACTCGTCTTCAACGAGGTACTCCAGCTCGTCGAGCCGCCTGTCCAGCCGTCGCAAGAGCTCCTGATCTTCGCTCGCCCGTTCCGAATGCGGCGCAGGTATCCGGGTGACTCGTCTTACGTACCGTTGCACGTCGGCGGCGACGCTCAGGTATGTCGCGAGCTGCGCCTGAACCGCGTGGCTGCGGCGCAGATGCAGGTCGGTTTGATGTCGCCCCCAAGCCATCAATACACCAAGAACCACGACCGTGAGCGTCAAGGCGCCCAATCCGACCGTCATCCTTGCGCGAAACGTGGAGAGCGATTTCATGTCACTGACACTTCACCAGAATCAGATCTCGTAGAGCTCCGGTACGACATGCAAGCCAGTCCCGCTGGACGATGAAAAAAACTCGATAAAAACATTAAAAATCGCTGAAAACCTCAACGTGTTCCGATAATGGGGCTGCTCTGGCTCTTATTTTGAAACACCAGAAGAGAAGCAGCCAGGAGGAGTTTAATGCGAATAGCGCGCCCAGTCTCGCTCAATCAATTTTGATTGAGCGGTGTTTGGGCGCCCCACAGGGAAGTTACGATCGAAGGAGGGTAAAACCGATATGAATGCTACCACCGCCGATACGAATGCCACCGTCGCTGATGTCAATCCCACCATCGCCGACCTTTTGCTCCGGTGTTGCGAAATGCTGGCGGATCGGGCCGACAAGTGGGTAAAAGAAAGCAAGGTGGGAATTGTCCACACGGTCGACGACTTACTCGAGACGTCGCAGACGCTGACGGCAACCGCCGACGCGCTGCAGAATGGCGAAATCTCTTCGGACACGTGTTTGCGGCTGGAGCAGGCGCTCAGTTTCGTTCAGAACGTGATTTCCTGGGAGGCCATCGCCGACTCGCGGTTGACAGCGTTGTGCGACCAGTTGAGCGACGCTCTGATTTCACCGCGGAGCATATCGTACGCGCTTATACGAAATGCCAGCCTTATTGTACTACCCAGCCGCCGCTTTTTCTTTTTGATTGGAGAGGACGCCATCCGCAGAGAAGCGCAAGGCGTGAGCGCGAAACAACTCGAACAGGAAGTTCGCAAGATTCGTGCTGTCGCCCGCGCGTTTCGCGCTGCCGCCGAGACGCTCAATACTGGACAGCAGTCGGAGCAGCTTCGCGGCGGCTCGCGAACCATCATGCACTAGCCCGCATATCTCACCAGGATTTGGAATTTTGGGGCAAGCAGGCTGCGCATGTTGGACGCCCGGCCGCCGGAGCATAGCCGGCCCTATGGTCCAAGGCCGCGCGTCCAAGATGCGCTGCCTGCTTGTTCCAAAAAC
>JBPCXK010000626.1:0-3270 GCA_051008635.1 Gammaproteobacteria bacterium | reverse complement strand
TCACCCGGTTGCACGCTAAAGGTGTAGCTGTAGGTGTCGCCTGCCCTGTTGGCGTATAGCGAATCCGTCCCGAACGGGTTCAACCCGCCCGAGACTCGCCAGTTGCCCGTCGACGAGGTACCCGCATCGCCGTTGTCGATGATGAGCGCGCCTGCCGGGGGTTGCCCGAGCACCGTGATCGTGATCGTTTCGCTGTCCGTGAGGTCGCCGTCGCTGGCGGTGAACGTGACATCGACGCTGCTGCCGGCATCGCTGGCCGTTGTCGGCCAGCCGAAGCTGGCCGCGCCGTTACCCAGGTCCGTGAACGTCGCGGCCGCCGGCTCATCACTGACCGTGAAAGCGGGGATTGTTCCGTTCGCGTCCGTTGCCGAAATAGTGAAATCCAGCATCTCGCCCGCCGTCACGTTGCGATCCCCAATCGACCCGAGCACCGGCGCCTGATTGCCGTTGCCCCCTGTGGGTTCCAGGCGAATCGCGTCCGCGCTGGTTGTGCCACCGGCAACTGCGCGTACCGTCACAACAGCCTGGCTGGCGAAGGTGAAAACGCCCAGGGCGTTCCACTGGCCACCGTTTTGCTGATGGTTGACCGTTACCGTGTCCGCGCCATTCGCGTGCGCGATATCGATCGCGGCGTTGGTGACGCGGTTCGAGTACTCCGTCCACCAAGCCGAAACCGCATACTCACCCGGTTGCACGCTAAAGGTGTAGCTGTAGGTGTCGCCTGCCCTGTTGGCGTATAGCGAATCCGTCCCGAACGGGTTCAGCCCGCCCGAGACTCGCCAGTTGCCCGTCGACGAGGTGCCTGGATCACCGTTGTCGACAATCTGCTGCGCGAACGCGGAAGACACACTCAGGAACGCCAGCAGGCTGAGCGTACACAAAGCCAAGGTGAGCCTTGCTATCCAACGCTGAATGGACGGCGTTGTGCGGGAAACGGTGTATTGCCACATGAGCCCTCATCCGTGTTTTAGCGCCGCTGTGCCACCCGCGACGAGTGTCTGTGTTTTCCGTACAGGCGCTACAACTGAGCGGCCTTGGCCGGCCCTTGTTCGAGCTCTGTTCGCAGCTTGACTACTTTCGCCGGCGAGCCCATGGCAACGGCATTGTCCGGAATGTCCCGGGTCACGACCGAACCCGCGCCGATCGCGGCCCCCTTACCGATCCGCACCCCCCCCAGCACTATAACCCCAAAACCCAGCCAGGCACCATCGCCGATCTCGATGTCGCCCTTGCTTTGCAGTGGTTGATCAAAGATCGGCTCGCCCGGCGCCACGCCATGATCATAGCTGTACAAGGCGCAGCCAGGCGCGAGCATGACGTCGTGGCCTATCGTGATGGTGGAGACAAACGCGTTGATCTGGCAGCGGGGGTGGATGCTGGCCCGCGGCGCGATGACCAGGCTGCCGCCAAACCCGGTCTCGAGAATACAGTCGCGATAGATGCACACGCCATCGCCAATGTCCATAGTGCTGCCATCGCGTTTCTGGAATAGCGTAACCCGTTCATCGATAAAGACTTTTTGGCCCAGGCGAAGCTTGTCGTGATAGATCGTCGCGCTGGCTGCCACGTAGCCACGCGGGCTCATGCGCGACAGATACACGCGGGCCTTGTGGGGAGGCGCGAACAAGGCGGCCATGCGTGTGGCGAGCCTCCCAAATCCGTGCAAACCTGCACGCCGCATCCAGAGACGCTCCCACTTTGCTGTTAGCCTGTTGCGAGACCCTTTGCGACTAGCCATCGCGCCTTCAACCGGAGCCTGTGCGCATCCGCGTGAGGCTGCTATTCAGATACTTGCGGTCGAAATCCTTCACCCGCGCTTTCCACCGGTGGCCCCCCTTGTTCCGATACGCCGCTATTCGCGACTTGACCGCCGCGACGAGGTCATTGCGTCCCGCTGCTGCAAGCGGTTGTAGCATCTGCAGGTAACATGACTCTACGTAGTCATTGCTCACCTTCGCGCGCCGGCGCACCAGATCGGAGCTGACATCATCCGCCTCGAACGCCGGCGTTTTGTGAAGCACACCCAGCGTAAGCAAAGCCAGCATGGTGCGAACGCATTTTTCGCACTCGCCGCAGTTGAGTTTGCCGGCGCTGTAGTCCTGGTATTTGTTGCACACCCTGAGATTCCGCAATGCGAGGTCGTAGTCCGCGATGGCCCTGGTCTTGTCCAGGCGCGACAAGGCCAGGCCGTCGTGATGCACTTGAACATCTGCGCTGCTGTAGTTTGGATCGAGCAGGGGATGCGAGCCCCACTTGCCGAGAAACGGCGTATCGAAAGTTGCAGCTATGGATATCGTGGACAAGCGATTCGCGAGCACATGTGCGACAGCAGCTAATGCTGAGCCCTGAAACTCGTAAATCCAAAACCGGAAATCGTCGGCTGCGTCCTGTTCCCTGAAGTTCAAGTACAGATTGCTGTAAACCGGGATGAAGTCCACACCCGCGCTCTGTGCGACCGGGGCCAGGGAATCCACCACGTGGTCGAACGCCGGGACCTGGTCTAGCTCCAGGCCGAATACGAGCACACCGTCGCTTATCCGGCGCGGGTGAGTGTGGGGGTATGCGAGGTGGTTGCTGCGCAGTGTCGCGAATGAATCCACGCCACCGGAGAAAAAAAAGCCGGCGCGCGTAGCATCGCGCTGCGCGCGAACCGCCGCGGTCTTGACATCGAGCTGCACAAAATCGCGCTCTGGCTCGTAGTACCAATGGCGCAGCACCGCCATCGCATCGACCAGCCCGGACTTGAGCTGCGGACAAATCTCCTCGTCCATGGCGATGCGGCGCTCGCCAAAGTGCAACGCGGGTACGATGCTCGCAACGAGAAAGGCGTGAGGGTTGCAAGTCAGCGCACCGGCGAATTCGAGCGGAGTCTCAAAGTACACCGTCTCTTCGCCGCGCTCACAATCCTCCCACTCTACCGTGGCGGCGACTCTCGCACGGTTGTCCATGCGCTGCGCTGTGAGATCACGCACTTTCACGCGGCATCAAATCCCTCAGAGCTACGCGCCCCCGCTTTTCATCAGCACTGGTTCTTGTTGTTCCTGACCGTCCGTGCGGGTTGTCCATTTCAACAATGGCCTGACGGAACCCTTTAGCTCACCCGTCCAGTCGCCGCGGGCGGTGCCTTCTCCTTTTTGCTCTACCACGTTGAACGAGATGATCTGTTGCTCGTTGTACTGCTTGATATCTGGCCGGCGCTTGAACATGTTACAGCTGACGAACAACATGCCCGCAGACAAATAATTGCCTGGAATCCACGCGGTGCTGGTG
>JBPCXK010000625.1:0-3399 GCA_051008635.1 Gammaproteobacteria bacterium | reverse complement strand
GTGATGGCCTACACGCCGCTGGAATCGGGACAGCTCGAAAGCAACAGCGCGCTGAAGAAGATTGCCAAGCGCCATGATGCCGCGCCGCTGCAGATCGCGTTGGCGTGGGTGCTGCATCAGGACAACGTGATTGCGATTCCCAAGGCGGCGCGCCTCGAGCACGTGAGGGCCAATCGTATGGCTGCTGATATTGTCCTTCGGGACGATGATCTTGACGCCCTCGACGGCGCGTTCGCGCCGCCGTCTGGGCCGCGGGCGTTGGAGATGTTGTAGGCTGCAGGGATCGCCCGCAAACCATGCAGAAGGGGAGCACATCCTTGTTCACCGGCGTGGTCCCGCGGATCATCGCAGCTTGCCGCTGTGGTAGGACAGGTGTCTTACCAGCTCCCTGTGCGGGACAAATAAACTTTTCACCATGTCTGTTGAATCCTCGACACCTCTGATGTAAGCTTCCGATCTCCTATCGCACCTCCTTGTCGAGCCAGTACAGCCTCCTTCCGGGGGCGAGCACAAGGTGCAACAGCGGCTCTTGGTTCATCTCACCGGCTGTTACGCTGTTACCGACAGCCGCACGCAAAGAAAGGGATAGCACGCACCCATTTACTTCTTGTGTCGCGGGCCAATTTGGCCCCAAACATCCGCTATCTTAGGGAGAAGGACAATGGCGGAAGATCTGAGGAACACGCTGATCAATATATACGCAGCCGTCCGGGGTTTGTTCGGCGAGCGAGCACGCCAACCGGACGTCTCAGTTGTAGACACGGTGAGTAGCCTCACCGTCGACGTCGAAAGGCTCGTTATAACTGTTGGAGACGACCAAACCTGGAACGCCGAACGAGCCGCCAAAAATTGGCGGCAAGATTGGCAAGATTTGGGCCAGCAGGAGTGGCTGGAGTTGGAGCACGACCTCGGCCTGCGCTACCTGGCGGAGGTGCTGTGCGTGTTCGCCGTCAAGGTAGGGTCTCAGTGTGAGTTGGCCGAAGGCCATGTCTGGGAGCTGGCGCTGTGGTTGGCGGCCGAGATGACTGGTGTGCATCTCGGCGACAGCCGGGCGCAGAACTTGTGGCTGGGCCAAGTTGTCCGGGACTGTATGGAAGGCTTTCCAGACGACGGCGAGGATCGGCGGCGGTGGCTCGGAGCACGCGGCCAAATGGCCGTTGATGTAGTCATCTACTATCTGCGACTGCGGGACGAACTACGGACCCGCTATCGCTCGATTGCGTGATCGGAGCCGGCCCCTGTACGAGGGCCGGCCACCGGTTGGCGCCTGCCGTGGCGGATTCACTACCTGTGGCGCCTTCCGGGCTGCGGCCCATTTGAGAAATGCTGTAGTTGGAACAACGCGAGGATCGTCTGCGCGCCCACTGTTAAGCGTGAGGTCTCGAGCGTCCGGAGTTTGACTTATCCGATCGTGTATCTATTTCTTTCCCCCGCACAAACCCATGCAGACCGCGCCTCGACTCCGCGGCCAACCAGTCCCGCATGTAAGCAGTCTCCTCCGTATCCGGCACATTGCCAAGATCGCCTCCCGCACGCAAGTCCCTGAACGCCCTTTCCAGCGCCCGATAACGTTCGCCGTTGATGCCCGCGCGCCGCAGCCCGATGCTGTTGAGCCGGTAGTGCGTGACCGGATCGCCCGCGACCATACAGAAGGGGAGCACGTCTTTGTTGACCGGTGTGGTCCCACGCACCATCGCCAGCTTGCCGATACGGCAGAACTGATGGACGACCGCCGCGCCACCCATGTTCACGTGATCGCCAATCTCGACGTGCCCGCCGATCAGCACCCCGTTGGTAAGGACCACGTGGTCGCCGACCTGACAGTCGTGCCCCACGTGCGAGGCGGCCATGAAAAAGCAGTGTGAGCCGATCGTGGTCGGGCGCTCGCTGTTGGTCGAACGATTGAGCGTAACGAGCTCACGAACGATGTTGTCGTCGCCGATCTCGAGCCACGTCTGCGAGCCGTCATACGTGAGGTCCTGCGGCGCGCCGCCGATGATCGTATGCGCGGATATGCGATTGCGCGCTCCGATGCGCGTGAATGGCTCGATAACCGTGTGCGGGCCGATACTGGTGTCTGCGCCTATTTCTACGTCGTCGCCAATGACCGCGTACGGTCCGATCTTCACACCCGCGCCGAGCTCCGCGCGCGGCGACACGATGGCAGTATTGTGAATGTCGGATGTCATATGCGTGACAGGTTCGGCGTGCATGCACGGCGGACACGCAGTTTAGCACTTTCCGAAATGTCCTCTCCCACCGGGAGAGGACAAGGATGAGGGCGAACTTCAATAGCTCGGATCGTACATCGACCTCGCAATGGCCTCGCGAAGATCTTCCGGCCGCGGCGCATGGGCCAGCTCCTGATCATAAGCCTTGCCCGCTACCGCAACCGCGATCTCCAGCGACACGTCGCGAATGTCGCTCAGCGGCGGATAGACAGCGCCCGCGGCGAGGTCTTCTTCGCTCACCAGATCAGCGAGCGTTCGCGCCGCCGCCAGAAACATCTCGTCGCTGATGCGCGACGCCTTACAGGCGACGGCGCCGAGGCCGATGCCGGGAAAGATATAGGCGTTGTTGCCTTGACCGGGACGACGCGCCTTGCCGCCGACTACGACCGGTGGGAACGGGCTGCCGCTGGCGAAGATGGCGCGTCCATCGGTCCACTCGTAGGCCTGTGCAGCGGTGCATTCAGCGCGTGAGGTTGGATTGGACAACGCGAAGATGGTTGGTCGCGCATTGATTTCGGCCATCAGTTGCACGACCTGGTGATTGAAGGTGCCGGGCGCACCCGTGGCGCCGATGAGCACCTGTGGTTTGATTGCCTCGAGGGCTTCGATGAAGGAGGCAGGCGCGTGTTCGTGGGCATAGGGCAGATTGTGGGTCATCAAGTCGTCGCGATCCCTCACGACGAGGCCGTTCACGTCCACGAACCACAGCCTTCGGCGCGCTTCCTGCTCGCTCATGCCGCTGTCGACGAACGCGCATACCAGCAGATCGGCGATGCCGGTTGCCGCCGAGCCGGCCCCGAGAAACATAATCTTGAGATCGTCGAACGCATGGCCGGAAATGCGCGTTGAAGCATACACGCCGGCCAGCGCAACCGCGGCGGTCCCCTGGATGTCGTCGTTGAAGCACAGCACGCGGTCACGGTAGATGCTGAGCAGTGCGTAGGCGTTCGGCGTCAGAAAATCCTCGAACTGGATCAGCGCGTCGGGGAACGCGTCCTTGGCCGCTGTCACAAATTCCTCGACCAGCTCGAGATACGCGTCGCCGCGGAGCCGCTCGCTGGCAATACCAAGATACAGGGGGTCATCCAGCAGCTCTTTGTTGTTGGTACCTACATCGAGCGTCACCGGCATGCATTGATGCGGATGAATTCCGGCGCAGGCTACGTAC
>JBPCXK010000624.1:0-7022 GCA_051008635.1 Gammaproteobacteria bacterium | reverse complement strand
CGGTGGCGGTGGGTTTTTGATAGTAACTGCGAGAGAAGGCTTGTCCGTATCAGGCGGAGGAAGGATCAACGCCGATACGTTGCGCAGCGACGGTGGCGCTATCAGGATAGCGGCGCGTGAGGTTGCTGTATCCGAAGGCCAAATTTCGAGCGACGTAAACAAAGATGGGGAAGGAACGGGGGGCGGGATCGGCGGGGACATAGAGCTTGCAGTGACGGGTGGGGTCTCCGTATCCGCTGGCGGGCA
This sequence comes from Gammaproteobacteria bacterium, assembly GCA_051008635.1. Taxonomy (GTDB): domain Bacteria; phylum Pseudomonadota; class Gammaproteobacteria; order JBPCXK01; family JBPCXK01; genus JBPCXK01. The sequence continues at coordinate 6,776 of JBPCXK010000624.1, read as the reverse complement.
GATCAGCAGCGACACTTTCGGGGACGGTCCGGGCGGTTCTGTAGTAGTCGATGCGAATTCCGTCACCCTGTCCGGCGGTGGTGTTATTGGCAGTGACGCCAGGGGAGAAGGTCTTGGTCAAGGTGGGGACGTAACGCTGGCAGTCAACGGGGAGCTGCGAATTCAGGATCCGGGTAGCGAGATATCCTCCACAACACGCGGCATAGGTGCGGGAGGATCGGTGAGAGTAACAGCCGACCGCATTGCTGTGTCAAGCGGTGGTGCGATATCGGTGGCCAGTACCAACACCGACAGTGATGTCGACGCGGGGTTTGCCGGTGATCTCACTATCTCGGCCACCGACTCGCTGAGAATGGACAACGGTAAGATTGATGCAACATCAGTGCGCGCGGGTGGGGGGTCCATTAGCATTGAAGTGGCGAACACGATCCTTCTGGTAGACAGCTCGATTTCTGCGACCGCCGGTGGAGAAGAACCCCGCCACAATGGAGGCGACCTGGCGATCGACCCCACATTCGTCATCTTGTCGAACAGCTTTCTGAGCGCGAACGCCGCAGACGGTAACGGCGGCGACATCAGTATTGTCGCCGCCAACTTCCTGACAGACAACCGTAGTGATATCAATGCCTCCTCTCAATTCGGCTCTCCCGGTTTCATCGAGGTCGAGGCGCCAACCAACGATATCGGCACGACAGTTACCATTCTCGATGTTTCTTTTGTGGATCTGGCGAAACTGCTCGGGCAGCGTTGTACACCGGCGGCGCTGAAGGAGCGAAGCAGTTTCGTCGTCGAGGGCAGAGGAGGGTTGCCGCTGTCGCCGGAGGCTGTGGCGGCCACACCTATAGAGGAGATTGTGTCCGAGGTCGCCGGGTCGGGCGGCGGCGCCGCTAAGGTGCCCACTTATGCGCACGTTGGACCGGTCGATGATACGGCTCACTTGCACGTATTCGCGTGCACCTGATCTCGTCTGGCCCACTTCAGGCGAGTATCGCAAGACCCGATCGAACGATGAGGAGCGGAATTGCAGGTATTGTGCTGCTGACGATCCTCACGGTCAGCGCGTTGCCGATGGCGCTTGCTCAATCTGAACGGGGTGTTGGGCAGGTGATTGAACCCGAGGCACCGGATTCGGCAAGCGAGGTGATGGATTCCCGGGAGGAGGAGACAGTCCGCGAGCTCCCGGGCGGTCTGCCGCAGGTACCCGATTCCGAGAAAGTGCTGACTCCAGGATCTGCGGATGAAGCACACACACAGCGCCTGCTTTCCAATACGGAAGCAGTACACGTAGGCAAGATAGTGCTGCAGGGCAGCACTGTCTTGTCGGATGAAACAGAGGCAATGATCTCCCAGTACGAAAACCGGGATATAACGATAGTCGATCTGCATGAGCTTCGATACAGGCTTTCCAGAATCTACTATGACGCAGGCTATGTGAACTCTGGCGTGATCATTCCTGATCAGGAGGTGACAGACGGTTCAATCAGGCTGGACGTGATCGAGGGACAGCTCACCGACACAACGGTCAGCGGTAACCGATACTTGAGGGCCGGGTACATAAAGGATCGCCTGAGTCTCGGTGTCAGTGATCCGCTGAACCGCGCGGTGTTGGAGGATGCTCTGACGTTGCTCCGACAGGAACCGTTGATCAGACGGGTAAAGGCTACTTTATCTCCGGGCGCGGAACGAGGGGAGAGCTATCTGGCAGTCGATGTAAAAGAAGATTCACCCTACCAGTTCTTCACCGGCGTTGACAACCACCGCTCGCCCAGCATCGGGGCAGAGCGGGGTAGCCTGTCTGCGACCCACCGGAGCCTGACCAGGAGAGGGGATACGCTGGCTGCGAGGGCAGGGCTAGGGACGGACGGCGAGGATTTCGCGACGTCATATGAGTTCCCGGTAACGCGGCGCAATACCAGGCTGCGATTGGGATTTTCAAGAAGTGACTCGGCGGTTGTCGAAGAACCGTTCGTACAGATCGACGTCGAAAATCAGAGTGAAGCGTGGGAATTCGAACTCGAGCACCCGTTTCTCAGACAGCTCAGCGACAAGATCACCGATTCCAGTAACAGTCTGGCGGGTTCTTTTTCTCTCGACCGGACCAGGACGGAAAGCTCACTGCTGGGCATTCCGTTTTCATTTTCTCCCGGTGTTCAGGCTGGCGTCAGCAAGACCACAGTGCTCGGCGTGGGGGCGGACTGGACCCGAAGTAGCAGGAATCAAGTGCTGGTGCTTGGCAATACTATCAGAGTGGGTATTGACGCCTTCGACGCCACGATAAACAGGGCGGACAACAGAACTGGCACTGCGCTGGTGGAATCCCGGCCTGATGGGAAATTCTTCGCGTGGCAAGGACAATTTCAGTATGGCAGGCGTTTTCATTTTCTCGGAAGTCAAGCCGTTTTGCGTTCCGTAGCGCAGATATCGGCGGATCCCTTACTGCCGTCCGAGAAGTTTGCTGTTGGTGGCGTGAATACAGTTAGAGGCTACAGAGAAAACCAGCTCGTCAGAGACAACGGTGTCGCCGCTTCAATAGAAGCGAGACTTCCCCCTTTTCAGAATACGAGGAATCGCTATTTGAGATCTCTCCAGTTAACCATTTTTGCGGATTACGGCCGATCCTGGGACAAAGATAACGCGGGGGCCGCGTCCAATGCGAGTGACACATCCGAGGCGCAAGCAATCTCCAGTGTCGGATTGGGACTTCTGTGGACCCCCTGGCGCTCTTTGAGAACAGAACTGTTCTGGGGACAAGCACTGGATAACGTGGAATCAGGCCAGGAGCATGATATCCAGGATGATGGGGTACATTTTCTGTTGAGTTATCAGGTTTACTAGAGAGAATGGAAAAGCGCTTTTCGCTGATCCCCGATCAAGTCGCACTACTGTCCGGGGTAAATCGAGCGTAGGCAGAAAAAAGTGTTGTGGGCAAAGAAGTTACACATGATTGGTGTTGGTTTTATTCAAGATTCGCGACGAAAACCGCTGGATTTCAAACCCCTGAAACCCGAAGCGGAGAAATAATTGCAGTATTTCACCACTTCCGTAGACCACATTCTCGCGGAATTACAACGCTTCGATATGCTTGTCCGCGCTCAGGTATGGCGGGCCCGCCAATTGGAAAAGGACGATCAAGATCGATTGGCGCCTTTCTATATTTCGGAAGAGGAGATCGAAACGCTGCTGGACAAGGTCGTCGGGTCGCCCGTCTGGGCTGGCGTATCGTTGCCGCCGGAGGTACAGAAAAACCTGCAAACCGCGCTGGACGCCAAGGCGGCCGAAACAGGCGAACGTGTGGCGGAGAGCAAGCGCCAGGGCGTCGATCTGCGCCTCCTTACCCTGGCCGATGCCTTTGCGCTGTCCCCCTTCGATCTGGATGTGATCCTCATCTGTCTGGCGCCGGAGCTCGACCGCGGCTACGAGCGTCTCTACGCATACCTGCAGGACGACATCACGCGCAAACACCCGACGGTGGATCTGGCCCTGAAACTGTTGTGTCCTGAATTGGAAACAAGAATCACGCTGCGTGAACGCCTGGCCCCGGCTGCACCTTTACGCCGACACGATCTGTTGCACGTATTCGAAGACCCGAATCAACGTCAACCTTCGTTGCTGGGCAAGTACTTGCAACTGGACTCGCGCGTGGCGGCTTATCTGCTCGGTGGGGATGAAATACACGAGCGTCTGCTTCCGTATGCCACTCCTGTCGATCCGAAGGCAAAGCTCGCGGACCTGGTGTTGACGGGTGATTTCAAAACACGCCTGTCGAATCTGGCCGGGCCGGAGTCGGGTGCAGACAGCGTGTACTATTTCCAGGGTCGCTACGGCGCCGGCAAACAGACCACGGCCGAGGCCCTTTGCACGCAGCTAAAGATCGGCTTGTTGTCGATCGACGGTCGGCGTCTGGCCAGCGTTGGCGTGGAGGACTTCGAAAGCCTCGCGCGCCTCGCCAGCCGCGAGGCATTGCTACAAGGAGCGGCACTCTATTGGGACGGTTTCGACGCCTTGCTGGCCGACGACCAGGAAACGCGTCTCAATATCCTCCGCCAAACAATCGATGCGCACGCCGGCCTGATTTTTCTCGCCGGCGATACCGCCTGGGAACCCTCCGACCTGCGAGCTACCAAGCGTTTCTTGCGTTTGGAATTCCCACAGCCTCGCTACAAGCAACGCCTGCAGTTGTGGACAGACGCGCTCGATGAACGAGCAGACTCCCTCGACCTGACTGTTATCGCTGGAAAATTTCGCCTCAGCGGCGGCCGAATCCAGGACGCCGCTGCCACCGCCCATGGCCTGGCGCGTTGGCGCAACCCGAAAAAGCAGCAGATAACCGACGCCGATCTGCATGCCGCCTGCCGTCTGCAATCCAACCCCAGGTTGGCAAAGCTGGCGCAAAAGATCACGCCTCACTTTAGCTGGGACGACATCGTGCTGCCGCCCGAGCATATGGAGCAATTGCGCGCCATGTGCGATCACGTGAAATATCGCGCTTTGGTGTACGAGAGCTGGGGTTTCGACGAGAAGCTTGCCCTGGGCAAAGGCGTCAGCACCCTGTTTGCCGGGCCGCCGGGGACCGGCAAGACGATGGCCGCCGATATCATGGCCAAAGCGCTGGGCCTGGACCTTTACAAGATCGACTTGTCTACCATAGTCAGCAAATACATCGGCGAGACCGAGAAGAATCTGTCGCGCATCTTTACCGAGGCCGCGGCGAGCAACTCCATTCTGTTGTTCGATGAGGCTGACGCGTTGTTTGGCAAGCGCACCGAGGTGCGCGACTCACACGACCGTTACGCCAACATCGAGGTGAGCTATCTGCTGCAAAAGATGGAAGAGTACGACGGCGTGGTCATTCTGGCGACCAACCTGCGCCAGAACATGGATGAGGCGTTCGTGCGACGCCTGCACTTTATCGTCGAATTCCCCTTTCCCGAAGCAGAAGACCGCCGCCGGATCTGGCAAGGGGTGTGGCCACAGGCCGCCCCTCAAGGCCCGGACGTGGACCTGGATTTCCTCGCGCACAGCATCGAAGTGGCCGGCGGCAATATCCGCAATATCGCGGTGGCCAGCGCCTTCATGGCCGCCGCGGACGGCGGCGCGATAATAATGAAGCACCTGGTCCAGGCGACGCAGCGCGAATACCGCAAGATGGGGAAGGTGTTGACCGTCGATGAATTTCAAGAACACACCGGTTAACAGTTAACGGTTAACGGTCTATGAAAGGTGGTAAACCGTCAACCGTCAACTGTGAACCGTAAACTGATAAGTGAACCGTAAACCGACAACCGTAAACGGATACTATCGGCTGTCCGAACCGGAGCCTTACGGCCAGTCTTTGCTGCGGCAGCTACAGGCCCGCTATTTCGCCGCAAAAGGGGTGGAGGCCTGGGCGCAGGGCGAGGTGCCTCACTACCTCACCAGCAACCCGCGCATGGCCAACAGCTATGCGGAAATCATCCTGGCTTTATGGCGCGACCGCCAGCGCATCGCGCCCAGTGACGAACCGCTGTACATCTGCGAACTGGGCGCCGGTTCGGGGCGCTTTGCCTATCACCTGCTGAACTGCTTGAGTCGCCTGTGCGCTCAGATGGAGGTTCCTGTGCGCGCCTTTCGCTACGTGCTCACCGATGTGCCGGAGCGCACCCTGGATTTTTGGCGCACGCATCCGCGCTTTCAACCGTTCTTCGAACAGGGCGTGCTGGCGTGTGCCTGTTTTGACGTCAACCAAAGCGACCGTCTCGAGTTGCCGGAGCGCGAGCAGGCCATCACGCCCGGTACATTGGTGCAGCCGCTGGTCGTTGTTGCCAACTACCTGTTTGACAGCATTCCCCAGGAGCTCTTCTATTTTGCCGATGGGGACTGTCATCAATGCCGGGTTGCGCTCTTTGCCGATGATGACCCCGTGACGCTCAGCGAAGCCGACCTGTTTGCGCACATGCACTGCGACTATGAGTACCGGCAGCTGGCGGATCCGCCCTATGCCGAACCTTACCTGCAGCGACTCATCACCGAATATCAGCAGAGCTTGTCTGAGGCGTATGTGCTCTTTCCTGATGTCGGCTTGCGCTGCTTGCAGCGCCTGCAGGCCTTGTCTGCTGCCGGGCTGTTGATCTTGACAGCCGACAAAGGCAGCCACCGACTCGAAGCCGTCGGGTATCGGCAGCCGCCAAAATTTGTCGCCCATGGCTCGTTCTCCCTCAGTGTCAACTTCCATGCCCTGAGCGCCACCTGCGAGCAGGCGGGCGGCCTCGCCCTGTTTCCGGAACAGCCGCCGAACCACATGAACGTGGGCTGTCTGCTACAAATCCCGGAGGCGGTCCGCCATCGGGAGACCATCAGCGCTTACCAGCGCCATGTGCAGGAGTTTGGCCCCGACGACTTTTTCAGCATCACCAGGCATGCCCGGCAAGATACCGACGCCATGAGTCTGCGCGACATTCTGGCCTACGTGCGACTGGGCCTATACGACGCGCATCTTTTTGCCTGCTACCTGCCGCGCCTCCACACCCTCGCTCCTGAGTGCACCGAGATGCAGCGCGCCACGCTGATCGAGGCGGTCGATCGTGTCTGGGCACTCTATTTTCCCATGGGTGAGGGCCGAGACCTCGCGTTTGAACTGGCCGGGTTACTGTTTGCGCTGGACGACCATGCTCGTGCCCTGAACTACCTTAAACGCTCCATTCCCCTGTATGGCGAAAACAACACCACGTTGATCAACATGGCGATCTGTCATCGACAGCTCGGCCGGGAAGATGCGGCGGAGCAGCTCTTGCGGCAGG
>JBPCXK010000623.1:0-6578 GCA_051008635.1 Gammaproteobacteria bacterium | reverse complement strand
GGCCGGTGCCGATGGATGCCGCTGCACGTTGGGCTGCGCTGCGCTTAGCCCAACCTACGCCGACCTACGTCACCGTGCGCTGGTTCCCACGGCGTCGACGAAGCAGCAGCGGCTGTCGTTCGCGCCAACACCGGCGTTCATCGGATCTGCCCCAGCGCAATCTCCCGCGCATCCGGGATGCCGTCACCGTCGGTGTCCGTAGTGGTGTCGATGTCGATACCCGCTGCCACTTGTTGATACATTTGATGATGTGGATAAACAACGCTGGACCGCATGCTGCAGGCTAACGTAGGGCGCAATAGCTGCCGCCGGGAGCAGTTCGGCAACGGCGCCAGTGCAGGTATCGGCGGATGAAGGAGTACGCCGCCTCAGCCGCCCGTGCGTGAATACGTCATGCCGTTGCCGTGAAGGATCACCGCTGTGTTTCGTGAATATTCACAAGTCGAAAAGCACTCGGCGCCCGCTGTGTGGAGACACCAGCGTCATCGGCGTACTATCCCACGCTCGACCAGCGAACACCGCTGCGGCGGTGAGAGAATCAGAAAATTGCCACTGAGGAGGAAACATGGGCACGTGCAGATCACTAATCGCGTCTGTTAATGCGCTAACGCTTCTAGTTGTCGCGCTGGTTCACCTATCCGGTAACGCCATTGCGGCAGACGACAGCGATACGCTGCGTATCCGCCTGATCGCCGAGCTCACCAACATAGACCCGGCGTTCTGGGAGAACCAGGGCGATCTTTGGGTAATGGAAGCGGTGCTGCCGAAACTGGTGATCTACAAACCGGGCACGGAGTGGGAATGGGAGCCTCACGCTGCTGAATCCATCGAGCAGGTCGATGACAAGACGATCGAGTTCAAACTGCGCGAAGGAATTCAGTGGACCAACGGCTATGGCGAGCTGACTGCCGATGACGTGAAGTATTCCTTCGAGCGGTATCTCAATAAAGAGCTCAACTCACCTATCGCCGGCAACTTCGCGTTGCTCGACAACGTCGAAATCACCGGCAAATACGCCGGCAAGATTCACTTCAAAGAACCGTTTGCCGGCGTGTGGGGCTTCGTGCTGCCCTACGCATCGGGCCACCTCGTGAGCAAGAAAGCGATGGCCAAAAAAGAAGGCGGTCGCTACGGCATCGACATCCCCACCACCGCAGGCCCGTTCAAGATCGAGAAGCACGTACCAAAACAGAAAATCGTGTTGGTACGGGACGACAACTGGCCCGGCGCCAAACCGGCCTTCAACCGTATCGAGGCGCTACCCATGAGTGACGCCAAGGCGGCCAAAAACGCGATGATGGGCCAGCTCGATTGGGCGGTGATCAGCCTCAGCGCAGTACCGTCACTGAAGGAAGAAACTCCGGAAGACATGCAGCTCGAAGTGCGTCCGACTTCAAATTATTTTTGGCTGGGCCTGAACATGACCAGCCCCGACCTGGCCGATATTCGTGTGCGCAAGGCCATTCAGCTCGCGATCGATCGCGATGCGATTGTCGACGGCGCGTTCTTCGGGGAAGCGGAAGTGTCCAGCGGTCTTGCGTCCAAGGGCATGCTCGGTTACCCCGGCGTCAACAGGATCGAGCGGGATCTGTATAAGGCCAGGGCCCTGCTCAAAGAAGCTGGAGTAGAGGGGCTGAAGCTGGAACTTGAAGTGGTTACTGAAACCGACGAGGTGACCGCCGCCCAGATCATCCAGGCCAACCTTGCCGAAATCGGCATCTATGTGCAGATCAACACGCATGAGGGCGGAGCGTTCTGGTCTTTGGGAGATGAAAAAGGCAAAGAATTGCAGCTCACCCTGAAGGAGTTTTCCGCACCACCCGATGTCAACTGGAGCTCGCAGTGGTTCCTGCCCGAGCAGGCCGGCATCTGGAACTGGGAGTACTACGACGATGCCGAGTTCGTGAAGCTGCATCACGCATCCATGGCCGAAATGGACCGCGACAAGCGCCACCAGTTACTGATCGACATGCAAAAGCGGATGGACCAGACCGCCGCTTATGTGTGGATCACGCACCCACCGCGCCCTGTTCTGTATGACGTGCAGAAGGTCGTCCCCCAGATGATGCCCAACGGCGCGCCGCGTCTGGATCTGTTTCAGAAGGCGAACTGACTTAAACGGGCTGTCGTAACACGTAGGTTGGTGCTGAGCGCAGCGAAGCCCGACGGGCCGTTGCTGTGAGAGACCCGCTGCATGTTGGGCTTCGCTGGCGCTCAGCACCGACCTACGGGTGCCGAGGTTGACTCTTTGCGACACCCTCCTCAGCCACGATTGACCCACAGAATCCGCTGAGGAGCTTGTTTCATGTACCGTGCCGACTGCGCACTGTGTAACGGGAGCGCATCGTGCTCGCCTTTCTGATCCGCCGGGTTGCGCTCGGGTTTCTGATCGTCGTTCTCGCGCTGACCGTGTTGATCGCGATGATCCACATGGTGCCGGGCGATCCGGCGAACGTGCTGCTCGGTCCTCGGGCGACACCGGAGATGAAAGCGACGCTGCGCGCGGAAATGGGCCTCGACAAACCGTTGCCCGTGCAGTTGTTCGTGTTTACCGCCAATGTGTTCCGTGGCGATCTCGGCATGGACGTCTTTTCCCGACGTCCTGTGGCTACGATCGTGTTCGAGCAGTTGCCTTATACGATTGCCCTGGTGCTGGCGTCGATATTCATCGCGGCGTTAATCGGTATTCCGCTCGGCTGCTATGCCGCCCTGCATCGCGATTCCTGGTTCGACCGTCTCTCGGGCCTGTTCTCAGTCAGCTTCATTGCCGCGCCGTCTTTCGTCGTGGCCATCTACGCGGTGCTGATATTCGCGGTTACCCTGAAGTGGCTGCCTGCGGTCGGTGCGGGCGAAACCGGCGACCTTAAAAGCCAGCTTGTGCATCTTGTTTTACCCGCTATCTCGATCGGCCTTGCGTGGATAGGCTATCTGGCGCGGCTGGTGCGCGCCTCGATGCTCGAGGTTCTGGGCGAAAATCACATTCGCACCATGCGGGCGTTCGGGCTGCCGGAGCATCGCGTCGTGTTTCGCTATGCGCTGCCGGTTGCGGTTTTACCGGCGGTGACGGTCATCGGTGTCGGAATCGGTTACTTGCTGTCGTCCGCGGTGCTTACCGAGATCGTGTTCGCACGGCCGGGCATCGGCAAGTTGGTTTATGACTCGGTGGTAACTCGCAACTATCCGGTCGTGATGGGCTGTGTTCTGGTCACAACCGTTTTGTTCGTCATCAGCACGACTGTCGCCGATGTCGTAAACGGACTACTCGATCCACGGGTACGTGAAGGCCTGTGACGGGGATGAGCGCAGTAACGCCCCATCGACTTCATGCGGCCGTCGGCGCCGGGCTCACAGCCCTGGTTGGCGGCGCGCGCCGGCTGCTCAAGACACCACTCGGCGCACTGGGCTTGTTCCTGGTCGCGCTGGTGGTCTTCGCGGCAATGTTCGCCGACGTCATCGCACCGTATGATCCGCTTGCGATCAATGTGCCGGCACGGCTGGTGCCACCCAACTGGGACCATTGGCTGGGCACCGATCAGCTCGGCCGCGATCTGTTTTCACGGATGCTCAAGGGTGCGCAGATTGCGCTGACCGTGACGGTCACCTCCATCACTATTTCACTCGGCGTGGGTCTGGTGCTGGGTCTGGCCGCCGGTTACGGCCCGCGATGGCTGGACCAGGGGGCAGTGCTGCTATTCGATACGGTGCGCTCGTTTCCGACGATCATGTTTGCGCTGGCCGTCGTCGCGCTGACCGGCCCGAGTCTGCAAACCATTATCCTGATCATCGTGATCACGACGTTCCCGGTTTACGGGCGTGTGGTCCGCACCCAGACTCAGGCGATCCGCAACAACGAGTTCGTGCTCGCCGAAAGGTCGATGGGCGCGGGGCCGCTACGGGTGCTCGGCGTGCATATCTTGCCCAATATCATCGGGCCACTGCTGATCATGGCCAGCATGGACGTGCCGATCGTCATCACCATCGAGGCTGGCCTGAGCTTTCTCGGCCTTGGCGTGCGGCCACCGACGCCGAGTTGGGGCAGCATGTTGAACGACGGTTATTCGTTCATTCGCAACTCGTCGTGGCCAGTTATCGCGGGTGGCGTTCCGTTGATCCTGACCACGCTCGGTTTTACTTTTCTCGGCGAGTCGCTGCGCGATGTGTTCGACCCGAAACTGCGGCGGGATGTCTGATGAAGCCGGCAAACGTTTTGGAAGTCGAGCATCTGAGCATCAGCTACGAGACCATCTAAGGCGGATCCGTTGAAGTGAAAGACGAGCTTTGTTACCTGTCGGCAAGCGATGCGATCGCACAGTTCAAGGCGCGCACGCTGTCCCCGGTGGAATTGACCCGCGCGGTTATTGAGCGCGCGGAAAGTATTGCCGCCAGCATCAACCCGTTCGCGGATACGTATTTCGAAGAGGCGCTGGATCACGCGAGGCATTCAGAAACGAAATACCCGCGCCGCGGCGGCCGTCCCCGCCGGCTCGAAGGCTTGCCGCTGGCGGTGAAGGACAGTTTCGCAATCAAGGGGCGGCGTAGTACGACGGGTTCTCTGTTCAACGCCGAGCGCATCGATGAAAGAACTGATCCTTCCATCGAGCGGCTGCTGCGCAGCGGCGCCAATCTGTTTGCACGTACGACCTGTCCGGAGCTTTGCTGGTTGTATACCTGTCATACCCGGATGTGGGGCGTGACGCGCAACCCCTGGCGACTCGATGTGACGCCGGGTGGTTCTTCCGGCGGCTCGGCCGCGGCCCTTGCCGCCGGCGCAGCAACCATTGCCACCGGCAGCGACTCCACAGGCTCGATCCGGCAACCGGCCGCACAATGTGGGGTTGTCGGTTATCAAGCCCCGCAAGGACGCATTCCCGTGTCCGCACAGGCAAGCTTTGATCCCTACATCAACGCCGGACCCATGGCGCGCACGGTAGCGGATGCCGCGTTGATGACCAATGTGATGTCGGGGCCGCATCCACTGGACCATCACTCGCTCCCAAACAGAGTCACTGTTCCCTCCACGCTCGCAGGCATTGAGGGTCTCAAGATCGCGTACTCGATGGATCTCGGTCACTATGAAATGATCGATGATGTGCGACGAGAAACGAGTGCGACCCTCGATACGCTGCGTGACGCCGGCGCCGAGCTGGTGGAGGTTGACTTCGACGCGAGCGAAGCGATCCGTCTTGCCCATGCGCATGAGGAATTCATGCTCGCGGACATCGTTGCTGGCGTGGTGCGTGATCATCCCGAACTCATCTGTGACTACACGCCGGAACTCGCCGAAACCGCGACCTCGGTGACTGCCCAGGACTATCGAAACGCGATCCGTGTTGCCGGGCGGTTCTGGCGTGATCATTTGGGGCCGATGTTCAGCCGCTTCGACGCGTTGCTGTGCCCCACAGTCTCATGCCCGGAAGTACCGGCGGAAAACTGGCAAAAGCACAAGCTCGTCATCAACGGCAAAAGTCTCACGGACACGGATACCGCGATGACGGCGTTATTTAATATGTATAACCGTTGCCCGATACTGGCGATACCCTCCGGGATGACGGATGCGGGCCTGCCAAGCGGCGTGCAAATCGTTGGTCGGCCGCACGACGACGTGACCGTATTTCGTATCGGGCACGCCGTGGAAACCCGCCGCCCGTGGCTCGATTGTGCGTCGAGCCGTCCTGACCCGCGGCTGTGGGCGAAGTAGGATGCCCGGCACTCGGCCAAGTATTTTGGGCTGAAGAACGGCGTGGTGGGTTTTGTCAGATCTCGGTGTTAGGGCAAAACGCGATCTCTGTGGCGTGCGCGTCAGACACAAATAACCTGGCGCCATGTCGAAAACGATCGTGTACAGAGGACCAAAGTGCGCACACCAGACACGGATGGTTTCGTAACTCACGGAGACACCGCGCTCGGCGAGCAGATCCTCGACACGGGCACGTCGTTTCGTGGTGTCGGCGCAGCATCTGACGAAGTAGGCTTGCTGCACATTGTGATGACCGATGGGACTGACGACATCAAGTTCGTGTGGGGGCTTGGCCCCGCGGTGTGGGACAACAACGACGTTAGCGAGCCGTCCTTTCCGCCGGCCTCGGCACCGTCTGCAGCGCGTATTGGCACCAATCGCTGGCTAGTCGCGTTTCGACGCGGCGACAACACGGTCACGGTCACCCTCTACAATCACGAGGAGAGACGGTTCATCGGGGACTGCGCTCCACCAGGTCCACTGAACACTAACGTCGTAGGTAGGCCAGCGATCACGTCCACGAACGGCAAGTTGGCGCTTGCGTGGCACAGGGTTCCGGAAGTAGGACCAAACTTTTCGTTTGTGACAGCGGCCGGTCAGGTCGAGGCGGGTTTACCTACGTTCTCGCCGCCACGTCAGCTTGACCTTCCCTTGACAGGCGAGTTGGAAGCGGGGATGCTGAATGATCCAGATGTCACTCACAATCACAACCAGTTCTATATAACATAAAGAGATAATCGATCTCTTACTAAAATCTGGAGCGGAGAGCTGACTAAGCGTTATCCCAGTCTGAATTTTGAATGGACTTCCACGTAGCGCGGGCGGCGGTCGGTATTTCTGC
>JBPCXK010000622.1:0-7852 GCA_051008635.1 Gammaproteobacteria bacterium | reverse complement strand
GGCGCCTGCTCAGCCAGGTCCTGTTTCTTTTGTTTTTCCAGTTTCTTGCGAATGAGCTGCCGCTTCAGCGGCGAGAGATAGTCTACGAACAACTTGCCGTCGAGATGGTCCATCTCGTGCTGGATACACACGGCGAGCAAGCCGTCGGCCTCCATCTCGAAAGGCTCGCCGTCACGGCCCAGCGCCTTGACCACAATGCGGTCGGCGCGGCGCACGGTCTCGAAAACGCCCGGCACGGACAGGCAGCCCTCTTCCATCTCTTCCTCGCCGTCACGTGTCGTGATCTCGGGATTGATCAGACACAATGGCCGGTCCTTTTCGTCGGAGATGTCGATGACGATGATCTGTCGCTGAATATTGACCTGATTCGCGGCCAGACCGATACCCGGTGCGGCGTACATGGTCTCGAACATGTGGTCGACTATGCGGCGTACACCGTCGTCCACGGCATCGACAGGCACGGCCTTCTTGCGTAGTCTTGGGTCAGGAAAGTGCAATATGTCCAGCACAGGCATAGTCAAGTACGGTCAATTTCGCGCAGTTTTACAACTTTCTCCGCTAAGGGTATGATCACATTACACTATGAAGCTCACCACCAGCTCGCCTCCAGGCACCGGCTCGGTGCGCTCAATGACATGGACAAGCAAGGGGGCCAGATGTTGACACGTCTCATGCGACCAGCAAGTACAACACTGCCCGTGGCCATTGGCATTTTAGCGCTTTTGGCGGCCGGATGCGCAAGCGCCCCGGAAGAAGAGATCATAATCGATCAGCCGACGGAGCAGATCGAGCCCGTGGTGACGCCCGCTCCAGCGCCGGAGCCGATAGTAGCCCTGCAACCACGGGCGCCGGAAACCTACGTCGTGCAGCCGGGCGACACGCTGTGGGACATCTCCAGCAAGTTTCTGCGTGATCCCTGGTACTGGCCCGAGATCTGGATCGTCAACGAGCAGGTTCGCAACCCGCATCTGATCTACCCGGGCGACGTACTCACGCTTTATTTCGGCACGGACGGTCAGCCGTATCTGCAACGCACTGCCCGCCTGTCACCGAGCATTCGCACTGAAGGCCTCACTGGTGAGCGGCAGCTGCCGATACAGGCTATCCGGCAGTTCATCATCAGGCCACGCGTTGTCACGGAGGAGCAACTCGAGGCCGCGCCCTATATCATCGGCTCCCAGGATCGCCGACTGATCTATGGCAGCGGCGATCAGGTATATGTACGCAAGCTACCGGAGCAGGCCGCGGAACGCTATAGCGTTTTTCGCGCCGGCGACCCGCTGGTCGACCCGCGCAGCGGTGAGGTACTGGGTTTCGAGGCAATACAGGTGGCCGACGCTGACGTCCAGCGATTGGGCGATCCGGCAACCGTGCGGCTGCGCGAGGCTGAACGCGAGGCGCTTACGGGTGACCGTTTACTGCCACTGGATCAGGACGAGGACCGGGCATTTATCCCGCGGCCGCCCGACAGTGAGGTCGACGGAACGGTCGTATCGCTGTTCGACGCCATCAGCCAGGTCGGACAGTACCAGGTGGCGGTGATCAATCTCGGCGAGCGCGACGGCATTGACAAGGGCCATGTACTGGCGGTCTTTGAAGCCGGACGCACGGTCAACGATCCCTTCGCGTCGGGAGATCTCAGCAAACGAGTCACGCTTCCGGACGAGCGCACCGGCGTAATGATGGTCTTTCGCCCGTTCGAGAAGGTCAGTTACGCGCTCATAATGGAGGCAACGCGGCCGATCCACAGGGGAGACGTGGTTCGCACCCCGTAGCCGCGGTTGTCACCATAGAATTCCGTAAAGTCGCTTGTCGCAGGGTGCGGGTACGAGATAGGCTTTAATCAGCCGCCCGCTTCGACACTAACCAACTATGGACGATCTTGCCGATTGGCTATTGCTTTGGCGCATGCCCGGGATCGGGCCGGTCAATTTCCGCACGCTGCTGGCCAACTTCGGCTCTCCTGCGCTCGCGTTGCTGGCGAGTCCGGCTCAGCTCCACGCCAGCGGCCTCAACACCGAAAAGATCAATCATTTCAAACGGCCTGACCGCGCCGGGGTGGAAAGAGATCTTGCCTGGGCTGCGGAACCGGGGCGTCGCATTCTCACCTGGAACGATCCGCTTTACCCCAGGGCGCTGAATGAAATCCCGAGCGCGCCGCCGATCCTGTTTGTGAACGGTAATGTGGAACGCTTGAACGACCCGCAACTCGCGATTGTCGGCAGCCGCAATCCCACACCCGGCGGCGCAGAAACCGCTACAAATTTTGCCGCCTGTCTGGCCGCAGCCGGACTGGGAATCACCAGCGGCCTGGCGCTCGGTGTCGATGGCGCCGCCCACAAGGGCGCGCTGGGCGCGGCGGGCGTTACGGTCGCGGTGGCGGCCACGGGCCCCGACATCATCTATCCGGCCAGGCACCGTCGGCTTGCCGGCCAAATAGCCGAACGCGGCGCGATTGTGTCCGAGTTTCCGACGGGCGTTACGCCACGGGCCGAAAATTTTCCGCGCCGCAACCGCATAATCAGTGGTTTGAGCGCGGGCACGCTGGTGGTCGAGGCGGCTCGGCAAAGCGGATCACTGATTACCGCCCGGCTGGCAGCGGAGCAGGGCCGCGAAGTCTTCGCTATCCCGGGTTCCATCCACAATCCCATGTCGAAGGGCTGTCATCATCTCATCCGCCAGGGCGCGAAGCTGGTCGAGACCGCCGAGCACATCCTCGAGGAACTCGCCGGCGTGATCTCTCTCGAAGAGACAGGCGAAGACAGTTTGCCGGCCAGTACCGAGCTGGAAGTGCCGCTCGATGCCGACTATCAGCGCCTGCTCGATGCGCTGGGTTATGATCCAACGCCGGTGGATGCCGTTGTCGAGCGCAGCGGATTGACCGCCGAGGCAGTTTCCTCCATGCTGTTATTATTGGAATTGCAGGGACACATAGCGTCTGTTGCCGGCGGGATGTACGCCCGCCTGAGCCCGGAAACGAAAGATGAAAGACACCGTAATAGACGTACTGATGTATCTTTTTGAGTCTTACATGGATGAGGAAAATGACGTTGAGCCCGATCGCGAGACCGCACAGGCAAAACTTCTGGAGGCCGGGTTCCCGCATACCGAGATAGAAAAAGCCTTCGACTGGTTGGAAAGTCTTTCTGATCCGCAAGATGTGACTTACGCGCAATATCCGGGCACCAAGGCCATGCGCATGTACACCAACCGTGAGCTGGAAAAGCTCGACCGCGACTGCCACGGTTTTTTGTTGTTTCTGGAGCAGACCGGTGTGCTGAGTCCGGCTACGCGTGAAATGGTCATCGATCGCGTCACGGCGCTGGAGACCGAGGAGATCAGCCTCGAAAACCTGAAGTGGGTGATTCTGATGGTGTTGTTCAACATGCCAGGTGAGGAAGCCGCCTACAGTTGGCTCGAAGATCTCGTTATGGAAGAGCCGGCAAGTTACTTGCACTAAACTTTTTCCTGCACTTTCCCCGCACAACGCATCGCTGCTTATGGGCAAAAGCCTGCTTATTGTCGAATCGCCGGCAAAGGGTAAAACCCTAAAAAAATATCTCGGTAAGGATTTCGATGTCATGGCCTCCTACGGCCATGTGCGCGACCTCGTGCCGAAAGGAGGCGCTGTCGAGACCGACAACGGCTTCGCGATGAAATACCAGGTCATCGAGCGCAACCAAAAACATGTCGAGGCCATCGGCAAGGCGCTGAAAAAGGCCGACGCCTTGTATCTGGCGACTGATCCGGATCGCGAGGGGGAGGCTATCTCCTGGCATTTGTATGAACTGCTGAAAGAGAAAAAGCTGCTCGACAGCAAGCCGGTCTACCGCGTCGTGTTCCATGAGGTTACCAAACGAGCAGTAACCAAGGCCATCGAAGAGCCGCGAGAGCTGTCGACCGATCTCGTCAACGCCCAGCAGGCGCGCCGCGCGCTGGATTATCTGGTCGGCTTCAATCTGTCTCCGTTGTTGTGGAAAAAGATCCGCAGTGGTCTGTCGGCCGGTAGGGTGCAGAGTCCCGCGCTGCGGCTGATCGTCGAGCGCGAGGAAGAGATCGAAAAGTTCGAGTCCCGCGAATACTGGACGCTGGAGGCAGATGCGGACAAAACGGGCGAAGCCTTCACTGCCAAGCTGCATACCTACAAAGGCAACAAGCTCGATCAGTTCGACATCAACAACGAAAAGCTCGCCACCGAGGCGCGCGAGAGCTTGCTGGCGGCGGCGAAGGGAAAGCTGCATGTCGACAAAGTCGAAAAGAAACAGCGCAAGCGCAATCCAGCGGCGCCGTTTACGACCTCGACCCTGCAGCAGGAATCAGTGCGCAAGCTGGGCTTTACCGCGCAACGCACCATGCGGGTCGCACAGCAGCTCTATGAAGGCATCGATCTCGGATCCGGCCCAATCGGGCTGATCACTTACATGCGCACCGACTCGGTCACACTCGCCGTTGATGCGATTCGTGAGCTGCGCGACGTGATCGCCGAACGTTACGGCAAGAACAAGGTGCCCGACTCGCCGCGCACCTACAAGACCAAATCCAAGAACGCGCAGGAGGCGCACGAGGCCGTGCGCCCGACGAGCGCCGCGCGCGCGCCGGCCGATGTCGAGTCATATCTGAGCGCCGAGCAGCTCAAGCTCTACACGCTGATCTGGCAGCGCACGCTGGCGTGTCAGATGATTCACGCCACACTTGACACCGTCACAGTCGATCTCGGTTGCGGCGAGGGCAACATGTTCCGCGCTACCGGTTCGAGCGTGCGCGATCCCGGCTTCATGCTGGTCTATCGCGAGGGCACGGATGACACCAAGGTCGAGAGCGACGAGCGCATGCTCCCGGTGCTGGAGGAAGGCGAGGACGTAACGCTCGTCGAACTGCGCGCCGAGCAGCACTTCACCGAACCGCCGCCGCGCTACTCCGAAGCCACGCTCGTCAAGACGCTGGAAGAATACGGTATCGGCCGCCCGTCCACATACGCGTCCATCATCTCGACGCTGTTGCAACGCGAGTACGCAACGCTGGAAAACCGCCGTTTCCATCCGACGGACATCGGCCGCATCGTCAACAAGTTCCTGACCGAACATTTCACCCGCTATGTGGACTACGACTTCACCGCGCAGCTCGAAGACGAGCTCGATGAGGTCTCGCGTGGAGAAAAAGAATGGGTGCCGGTGATGGAGGAATTCTGGGATCCCTTCCATGCGCTCGTCGAAGACAAAGAACAGAGCGTCAGCCGCGACGACGCGGTGCAGGCGCGTGAGCTCGGCACCGACCCGAAGAGTGGCCGGCCGGTCTCTGTGCGCATGGGCCGTTACGGGCCGTTTGTGCAGATCGGTACCCGTGATGACGAGGAGAAGCCAAAATTTGCGGGCTTGCGCGAAGGTCAGAAAATGGACTCGGTCACGCTCGAAGAGGGGCTGGAGTTATTCAAACTGCCGCGCGAGCTCGGGGAAACCGGTGATGGAGAGCCGATTTCGGCCAGCATCGGCCGTTTCGGGCCTTATGTGAAATACGGCAAGAAGTATGCGTCGCTGCGCGAGGATGATCCTTACACCATTACCCTGGAACGCGCCCTGGAAGTGATCGAACACAAAAAGCAGGAAGACGCCAACCGCATCATTCAGCAGTTCAAAGGCTCCGATATTCAGGTCCTGAATGGGCGTTACGGCCCATACGTCACCAACGGCAAGAAGAACGCCAAGATCCCCAAAGACAAAGAGCCGGCCGCGCTCACGCTGCAGGAGTGCGAAGCGCTCATCGCAGCAGCGCCGGAGAAGCGTTCGCGCCGGCGCCCAACCCCAAAGCGCGCTACCAGCTAAGCCGTGCCCGCGACGGTCGCCATTTCGCGCGCCGCGCAGACACTCGTCGGCGGCGGCGTCGTCGCCTACCCGACTGAGGCGGTATTCGGTCTCGGCTGTGATCCCCGGAACGAGGCTGCGTTGAAGCGTCTGCTAACGCTCAAACAGCGCGACGCAGGCAAGGGGTTTATTCTCATTGCTGCCAATGCCGGCCAGCTCGAACCGTACATTCTGCCTTTGCCGGCTACGGCCGAGCGCCGGGTCAGGGCGACCTGGCCGGGGCCAGTAACGTGGGTATACCCTGCGAAACGCAGCGTCTCGGCGCTGTTGCGCGGCAGTCACGACACCCTCGCCGTCAGAGTCACCGGGCATCCGGTTGCCGCCGCAATTTGTGAGGCATTCCGGGGCGCCCTGGTATCCACCAGCGCCAACATAGCGGGCCGCGAGCCGGCGCGATCCGCCGCCGAGGTCCGCGCGGCGTTCGGCCGCGGCGTCGATATGGTGCTGGAGATGCAGGTGACGCTGGTGGGTGGGCCGACTGAAATTCGCGACGCCCAATCGGGCAAGGTAATTCGGGCGCGATGACCGATTCCCGAACGGTAGTCGATTATCTGTGTGGCCTGCAGGATCGGATCTGCAACACGATGGAGGAAGCCGACGGCGGGCAGCATTTTAAAGCGGACGAATGGCGACGTCCGCAAGGCGGTGGCGGGCGCTCGCGGGTGCTGCGCGGCGGCGAAGTCCTCGAACAGGCGGGTGTCAACTACTCGCGTGTGTTCGGCGACACGTTGCCACCGACCGCGACCGCGCAACGCCCCGAGTTGGCGGGCCGCAGCTTCGAGGCAATGGGCGTATCCGTAGTCATTCACCCGCGCAACCCCTTCGCGCCTACATCGCACTGCAATGTGCGTTACTTCAGCGCCCACAAGCAAGGTGAGCCGCCGATCTGGTGGTTCGGCGGCGGTTTCGATCTGACTCCGTACTATGGTTTTGAGGAAGACGCGGTCCACTGGCACCAAACCGCAAAAGAGGCGTGCCAACCGTTCGGCGAGGGGGTCTATCCGCGCTATAAAAAATGGTGCGATGAGTACTTCTATCTCAAACACCGGCAGGAGCCCCGTGGAATTGGTGGCTTGTTCTTCGACGACCTGGACGAATGGGGTTTCGACACCTCTTTTGCGTTCATGCGCAGCGTCGGTGATCACTATCTGCCCGGGTACGTGCCGATAGTCGAGCGCCGCAAGGATATGCCGCACTCGGAACGTGAGCGCGAGTTTCAGCTTTACCGGAGAGGGCGTTACGTCGAATTCAATCTGGTGTATGATCGTGGCACGTTGTTTGGCCTGCAGTCAGGCGGCCGTACTGAATCGATATTGATGTCGCTGCCCCCGGTGGTGAAGTGGCGTTACAACTGGTCGCCCGAACCGGGTAGCCCGGAGGAAACGCTGTATCGAGATTTTCTGCGACCGCGGGACTGGGTTTGACGCCACACTTACGATAAGGGGCCCGCGTCAAAAGTCTATCTCCTATAGGACTCGATCGACGCGCATTTCCATTATCCGTTTCTAAAAAAGCGCAATACAAAAATTGCCGACCCGAAACGCGATCAGGATGCACTGCTCAGAACCATTGATGCCTCGTAACGAAAAGCGCTTAACGGAGAACCCGACCATGTCCAGCGCCAAAGATGCCGCCCGCCAGATCATTGATCATCTGCCTGACCAGGCCACCTGGGACGACATCATGTACGAGCTCTACGTGAAGCAGAAGATCGAGGCCGGGCTCAAGGCCGCCGACGAGGGCCGCACCGTCTCTCACCAAGAGGCCAAGCAGCGACTACTCGGCGATGGAGCTTGAATGGACCGACCCGGCGCTGAGCTGAATCAATAGGAGCTGAATCAATAGGGTCAGACTCGATTGATTCTGCTTTCTCGTTGAAAAACCTCCGACTTGCGATCCCCGCCGCGAGCGCGCGGACTGGCGCGTCTGTCCAGGAGCTTTTCCATTCTGGCCCTGAAACGATCGTCGCCCAACACCCAGGCTTTGTTCGTGGC
>JBPCXK010000621.1:0-4337 GCA_051008635.1 Gammaproteobacteria bacterium | reverse complement strand
TCGTGGGCCCATTACCGATCGCCCAGGTACTTTTTCGTCGCCAAACCTCATTGCAGCGAACTCTCCAACCATTGCCAAACGCGTTCTGGCGCATCGACCATGGCATTGTGGCCACAATCTTCCAGGTCGCGTGCGCTGACGTCAAACCCTTGCAGTGCAGACAGCGACACCATGGCATCGTCGCTGCCGCGGGCCAGGTGGACCGGGCAGCGGGCAAGGCGCATAACATCGTCAAGTGGTGGTGGCTGGACCGCATTGGCGCGTGGGTCCATGGACAGCCGCCACGCCTCACTGTCTTGCTGATTCGTGCGACGAATTCCACGGGCTGTCGCGGCTGATCGTGCATCGACGAGTCCGTATAAGCCGGACACCTTTAAGTAACGTTCCCAGGCATCGGCTTCGGTAGCAAACAGCTTGGGATTTTGCGCCGCGAGTACTTGCTGACGTTCGAGCTCAGCGGTACTCCAGGCGACTTTAATACCAAAACCGAAGGCGGCGTTCGGCAGTTCGCCAAACCAGCTCGTCGACAGCATCAATGCCACCGCGCCGCCCAGCGAGTGTCCTAACACGATAAACTTGCCGTCTGGTTGCACGTGGGGTGCTATGGCTCTGCCCGCGTAGGCCGCCAATTGCCCAAGAGCATAGGTAGGGGCAGCCACCGAGTCACCATGGCCGGGTAAATCCAGCCGTAGTATCCGGCCGGGCAACCATGCCGGCCGCTGTTCGACAAACCCTTGCCAGACGCTGGCGGTTGCGCCGAGGCCATGCAACAAGACCAATAAGTCGTCGCCTTCGCCGTTTATTTCCTGATATAGATCAGCCATAGTGAGCACCAAAATGTCTGGGGCAGCGTGGTTTCTTCTTTTCAACCAGCAATGGTTAGTAGACGCTCAAATTTTGTTAGTTTGAATCTATTACCCAGTGGACATGTATTTCATCAAAATCTCCAAGTTGGTTCAAACGCCGCGGTTAACACGTACCTGAGAGTGAATCGCGTCTATGTCGATGTAACAGCCCTGGAGGTGGCGATCGGGGTCTTGATCGAAATGTCCGCGGCCGTGCAACACGCGGCGATTATCGAACGCCACCAAATCACCGCTATCGAGCGTGATCTCGATCGTGTTCGCGGGGTGCGCAAGCAGCAAACAGAACCGCGAGTACGCCCGGTAAAACGCCTCGGTGTCCGGGCTGGGGTCCTGCGGCTCCATACTTCGGTTGTTGACGGTGACACGTTCGATGTGACCGGCAACATTCAGCGTTATCAGCGGCAGAGTGGCACGTAGATCGACATCGGCAGTGGCGAAGCGGAAACTTACCGGTGTGGTCGAGAGAAGGTCGAAATCATCCGGCGATTCGTTTCGCAATTGCTCGGCTGCCCGGAACCCATCGCTGAACAGCGACGCTCCACCGCGTTGCGCCTCGCGAAGGCAGTGCAGAAGCTGGACGGTGGGGACCGGGTCTCGATACGGGTTGTCGGTGTGTAGCGGCAGGCCTTTCGGCGTGTATGCCAGGTTTATCGGGTTCGGTGTGGCGACAACATCGAACAACTCACCGTAGTTGGTGGCGCGGATAAATCCGATTGACCTCGCGAACTGCAGCACCTGCCCGGGGTTCGCGGGAACGCCGGTTGCCATCGCGATCCCATTGTCAGTCAAGTCCGCGAGGAAGCTGTTCAGCGAATCACCGAAGCGCGTTGCACGAGCACAGATCGTTTCGCGCTGTTCCTCGCCCCACGTGGTAACTGGTGTCGACGACGTGTTCGGGCGGTGCGGGATGATACAGCGGTGTCTGCGACCCTCGCTACCTTGCAGCACTACAACGAGTTCGTCGTCCGTATAATGTGTCTCGGCGACGGTCCAACCCGCCAGGTCGCTCGCATCGATTAAGTGCTGACCGTTCGATGCATCTCGGCACTCCGGGCAGCGGCACGCATCGCGCGCCCACATCGGTGAAATTGGCAACTTCGGCAAATTCCCCGGACTGCCTCTATCAAGCGCCGCGAGAATCATTTCACGGTAGCTTTCAACTGGCTTGGTTGTTGCCCCAACCTTCTTGCCGGAATCGTCCCAACGACGCAGGCGAACAGCATCAGCGGCAAACGGAAGCTTCGAGTAGCTGTCCACCTGCGCAGCATCGAACGGCCCGCCTTGCTCAAGCAAGGATGCTTGCGACGCCCGGCTGAGTTGGGCCACGTAGTTCGCGTCGGTGGCGACCAAAAACCGTTTCGCCGCGACATGAAGGCGTATCGGTTCGACCACCGACGCTTCGAGCCAGGGCTGCAGAAACTGCGCCCCCAGCGTTGCATGCCCTGCAAAACCCCATTCAGATGCCTCACCCAGAACGTGGCCGACGTCGTGCAGCAGTGCGGCCAGCACCAGCGACGAGTCGGCCTCCTCCGCGCTGGCGCACGCTGCTGACTGAAGCGAGTGAGCAAGCATGTCGAGGTTCTCGCCGTAGTTGTGCGCCTCCAGCGAAGCGAGCAGATCCAGCAGCCGGTCCGCGACGGGTTGTGACGCGCCGAGCAGGCTGTGCCCGTTCCATTGCGATTCTGGGTCAATCTGAGCGAGGTCGGCGACCGTCGGCGCGATATCGAGAATCGAAGCGGCCTTCCAACACGATCCGGGTGGCTGCCGGCGAGAGCGAAGGACAACGAAGGTTTCCATAGTCGCCGGCGTCGCCTCAACGTGGGTGTGGCCCTCACCCCCGTGGTCGGTCGTCACGACGACGGCCACATCGGGGCCAACCGCTTCAAGCAGTTCAGCCAGCATCGAATCGGCGCGTGCGAGTGCGCTAAGGTAGTGTTCGCTGTCCCAACCGGCCTTGTGTCCGATAAGGTCGGGTCCGCTCAGGTAGATGAAAGAAATGTCCGGTCGAGTCCGACCAAACAGCTCAGTGGCACCGCCAACGACAACGGCGTCGTCATTCGTGTCGTAGCCACCGTCCAGAGTTGATCGGTGGACAATCGCATCCGGTTCGATCACAGCATCGATCGGTTGCCAGCTAACGACGGTTGCTGTTGATAGGCCAGCGGCGCGCGCTGCCCTTAGGAACGACGGCGCTATCCCATCCAGCGACACGGGTTCGTTGCTCGTGATGCCGTGGGTGTATGGATCAACACCGCGCAACATGGACGTGTGGGCCGGCAGAGTGAGCGGTGGGTCGACTGTTCGGGCCGAAAAGCAACTGCCGCCTTCACGCGCAAGCTGACACAGCGCGGGAGTTGTTTCCACTCTGATCGCTCGCGGCGCCACACCGTCGATCGACACGACAAGCACGCGCTCCGGTGTGTTCAGGGTGATCGTATCGCCCTCGAAATCTGTAATCGGCATGATCAGGCTGTTACTCCCGCATGATTGTTCGATTCAATGATGCGGAACATACGCTGGTTCTTGATGGAAGTGAATACCGTCACCTAAGCTGCTCCCACTATAAATTAGATTGTCTTGAAATCCTTGACTTTTCTCAGCAACCGTTGAAGCATGACAGCATGCTTGCTCTGGTGGTAGCTATAGTCCGAGCCGTTCGCTCTTCTTTGAAGCCGTGCCGCCAATTCGTACTGGAAAATCTGACGCTCCGACAGCAGCGAATGATGTTACAACGACAGCCCACAATCTAATTTTCCGGAGAGACAACTTGTAATGGTAATCATAAACAAAGAAGATTCGGAGATGACCGCGATGAGATTTACCCTATCTGTTTCCCGATTTGCCCGCACACCCCTCCACCGGGCATCCCTGTTTCTCGCCATTGTCGGCTTGCCGGCTACTTCCGTGCAGGCGCAAGTACTGGAAGAGGTCATCGTTACCGCACAGAAGCGCGAGCAAAACCTGCAGGACGTGCCTATTGCCGTATCGGCATTCAGCGGTGAGATGTTGGCACAATCTGGCGTCAAGGACATGTTCGAACTGTCCTCGAACTCTCCCAGCCTAATGGTCAGTGCCAACCAAAGCTCCACGAGTACTACCTTTGGTATCCGGGGCGTGTTTACCAGCTCGCAAAACTTCGGCCTGGAATCCTCCGTGGGCCTGTATGTGGACGGGGTATACCGCGCCCGTCAGAGTTCTATGATCAACAATCTGGTGGACGTAGCGGGCGTTGAGGTGCTGCGCGGCCCACAGGGCACCCTGTTTGGCCGCAATACGCCGGCCGGAGCCGTCTTGATCAACAGCGCGAAGCCTGACCACGAAGGCACTGGTTTCCTTGAGGTAAGCGCCGGCGATCTGAACTTGCTGAGTGCTAACGGCGCTGTTTCCTTCAGCGCCATTGACAATGTGCTCTCCTTCCGCGTCACCGGTTTTACGATGCAGCGGGACGGCTTTGTCGACTTGCAGTTACCC
>JBPCXK010000620.1:0-4792 GCA_051008635.1 Gammaproteobacteria bacterium | reverse complement strand
GACTTCGACACTATCGCCGGTCTGGTCGTCAGCCAACTGGGCCATGTCCCCAAGCGGGGCGAGACCGCGGAGATCGATCGGTACAGCTTCAAGGTGCTGCGCGCGGACAGGCGGCGCGTGCGTCTGTTGCAGATGACTATTAATAGTGAAAATGCCGTCGCCGTCGACTGAGCCGCAGGCGGCGTCACAGCGTTGAGCTACGCTGAATCAATGACCGCGCGGTTGTCGCGGCGGGTCGCCGCGCATCCACGCCTTGCTGACGGCATCGCAATAGTTGCCGGGGTGGTTTCGGTGTTTGCCTATGCGCCCATCGCCTGGCGCCCCTTGTCCGTGATCACACTGGCGGCGTTGTTTTTGCTGTGGCTCGATTGCACGCCGTGGCGGGCGTTTCGCCGCGGTTACCTGTTCGGCCTCGCGTTTTTCGGCGTTGGCGTATCCTGGGTCTACAACAGCATCCACGAATTCGGTCATGCGCCGGTGTTGCTGGCTGCGGTCATCACGTTGGCGTTCGTCCTGTTCTTGTCTTTGTATCCGGCGCTGACAGGGTGGCTCGCGCGGCGCTATTTCAAGACTGCGCCCGCGGTGTTGCTGATCGCTGTGTTACCGGCCTTGTGGGTGCTGCTGGAGTGGATGCGCGGCTGGGTGATCACCGGCTTTCCCTGGCTGCTGCTCGGACAGGCCCAACTCGACACACCGCTCGCGGGCGTGATTCCGGTGCTGGGTGCTTACGGCGCAAGTTGGCTGGCTGCGATTACCGCGGGCTTGCTTGCCTGCTTGTTGGTCATCCCATTGCGCGCTGTGTGGTTGCCGGCCGCTGCAATCGTCGTGGTCTGGCTTGCGGCCGCAGGCCTCAAGCAAATCGAATGGACGCAGGCGCGCAATGAGACCTTTGGCGCGAGCCTGATTCAGGGCAATATCCCACAGGATCAAAAATGGCTGCCCGCGCAGCGGCTGCGCGCGATCGATATGTACGCCGAGATGACACGCGCGAGCTGGGGCAGCGATCTGATTATCTGGCCGGAAAGCGCCATCCCCGCCTACTATCAGAAAATATCACCCTATCTCGCGCCGCTCATCGCCGAGGTGCGTGAGCACAACGCAATCTTGTTCGCGGGTGCGTTTTACTTCGATGCGGAGCGGGAGACGCGGCACAACAGCCTGGTCAAGATCGACGCGGAGGAGGCGGTTTATCACAAGCGCCATCTCGTGCCCTTCGGTGAGTTCATGCCGCTGCGCGCGCTTTTGCAATGGACCGACAGCATGCTCGACATCCCGATGGCCGATCTCAGCTCCGGAGAAGGCCAGCCACTGCTGATGGCAGCTGATGTTCCAATCGGGATTTCAATCTGTTACGAGGATGCTTACGGCAACGAAACCCTCGATGCGTTCCCCGAGGCGCAATTGCTCATCAACGTGAGCAACGATGCGTGGTTTGGCGATTCGTTCGCGCCGCATCAGCACCTGGAAATCGCACGTCTGCGCGCGCTGGAAACCGAACGCTTTCTGTTGCGGGCGACCAACACCGGTGTCTCCGCCGTGATCGGCCCGAGTGGCGCGCTTATCGATCAACTGCCGCAGTTCGAAAAGGGCGTTTTGAACGCCACTGTTGATTTGCGCACCGGTCTCACGCCCTTTGCGCGTTGGGGGAATTGGGGCGTGGTCGTTCTTCTAAGCGCAATGCTGGCTGTGCTATGGTTGAGCAGCCTCGGGCAACGCAACAAGGACATCCCATGAGCACATCGAAGGACAAACTCGCGCTGATACCCGTTGTTTTGTCGGGAGGTTCCGGGACGCGTCTGTGGCCGATGTCCCGCGCGATGTATCCCAAGCAGTTCATCCCGCTGATCGGTGAGCACAGTCTGTTTCAGGCCACGGTGTTGCGCCTGGACGGCGCAGGTAAGATGCACCCGCCGCTGGTGGTGTGCAACAACGAGCATCGTTTCATGGCCGCCGAGCAGCTGCGCCAAATAAACGCCGACGGCGCGCGTGTCGTGCTCGAACCGGTCGGCCGCAACACCGCGCCGGCCATCGCGGTGGCGGCGCTGGAGGCCTGCGCGCAACATGGCGACGCTATTATGCTGGTGCTGCCGGCGGATCACATGATCCAGGACGCAGAGCCATTTCGCGCAGCTGTCGAGATCGGCCGTGGCGCCGCCGCTGACGGCAATCTGGTTACCTTCGGCATCGTGCCGGACCGTGCGGAAACGGGTTTCGGCTATATTCGCAAGGGCATGGCTCTCGACACAGCAACGCGCAGAAAAGCGGTTCATCGCGTCGACGCTTTTGTGGAGAAGCCTGATGAGACGAAGGCCGCGGCGTATGTTTCGAGCGGCGAGTATCTGTGGAACAGCGGCATGTTCATGTTCCGTGCTCAACGTTATCTGGAAGAACTCAAGCAGCATGCGCCCGGAATTCACGCCGCATGCGCACGCGCGCATGCGGCGTGCGCCAGCGATCTCGATTTCATCCGCCTCGGCGAAGACGCGTTCGCCGAGTCGCCGAGCGACTCGATCGACTATGCCGTAATGGAGAAAACCGCCCACGCGGTCGTCATACCGCTGCAGTGCGGCTGGAGCGATGTTGGTTCGTGGCACGCCTTGTGGGATGTGGAAAAACGCGACGCACACGACAATGTCACCGCTGGCGATGTCATTACGCAGGACTGCAACGGTTGTTATATCCACTCGAACTCCCGGCTCGTTTCCGCCGTGGGCGTGGAAGATCAGGTGATCATCGAGACCGCCGACGCCGTGCTGGTGGCGCCGCGTGGGCGCGCCCAGGAAGTTAAGGGCATCGTCGATCAGCTGAGGGCGCGCTCGCGAGAGGAGGCAGTCTTACACCGCAAGGTCTACCGGCCCTGGGGCTCGTACGAAGGCATCGACCAGGCGGCGCGATTTCAGGTCAAGCGCATCACCGTAAACCCGGGGCACAAGCTGTCGCTGCAAATGCATCACCACCGCGCCGAGCACTGGATCGTGGTGGCGGGCACAGCGAGGATCACGCGTGGCGACGATGTTTTCACGCTGACGGAAAACCAATCGACCTATATTCCGTTGGGCGTCAAGCATCGGCTCGAGAATCCCGGCAAGATTCCACTGGAATTGATCGAGGTCCAGTCCGGCAGTTATCTCGGCGAGGACGACATCGTTCGTTTCGAGGACAGTTACGGGCGCTCGGCCTGACGAAAAACCATTTCGCAGCGCGAGAAACTCCCAATCGGTCGATCGCTGTTTCCGCGCGCACGCAGCGGCGCGGTCCTTGGGTTTTCCTGGGCAGATCGTTAAAATCCCCGCTCCCATGCTCAGGCGCACCGCGCGCGCTGGATTATTGAAGATGGACACCAATTACGACCCGCAGAAGATCGAGAAAGACGCACAGGAATTCTGGGCGCGCCACGACAGTTTTCGAGTCGTCGAGGACAAGAGCCGCGAGAAGTTCTACTGCCTGTCGATGTTCCCCTATCCGAGCGGACGGCTGCACATGGGGCACGTGCGCAACTACACCATAGGCGATGTCGTCTCGCGCTATCAGCGCATGCGTGGCAGGAACGTGTTGCAGCCCATGGGCTGGGACGCATTCGGTTTACCGGCGGAAAATGCCGCCATTCAAAACAAGGTGCCGCCCGCGAAATGGACTTACCAGAACATCGACTACATGCGTGGGCAGCTACAGCGACTCGGGTTTGCCTATGACTGGAGCCGCGAGCTCGCGACTTGCCACCCGAAGTACTATCGCTGGGAGCAATGGCTGTTCACGCGCTTGTACAAAAAAGGCATCGCCTACAAAAAACTCGCAGAAGTGAACTGGGATCCGGTCGACGAGACCGTGCTTGCCAACGAGCAGGTGATCGACGGCCGCGGTTGGCGCTCGGGCGCCGAAGTGGAGCGGCGCGCGATTCCCCAGTGGTTCCTGAAGATTACGGACTACGCCGAGGAGCTGCTCGGCGAGCTCGATAATCTCGACTGGCCGGAGCCGGTCAAGACAATGCAGCGTAACTGGATCGGACGCTCTGAAGGGCTCGAGGTCGATTTTCCTCTGCAGGGCGGCAACGGCGTGTTACGCATATTCACCACCCGGCCCGATACGATCTTTGGCGCCACCTTCATGGCCGTAGCCGCAGGGCACCCGCTCGCGGCAGAGGTCGCGCGTAACGACGCCGGGATTGCAGAATTCGTCGAAGAATGCCGTCAGGGCGGCGCGACCGAAGCAGAGCTGGAGATGACGGAAAAACGCGGCATGCCGCTTGGCGTCAACGCGATCAACCCCTTCAACAACGAGGAGATTCCGGTCTACGTTGCTAACTTTGTGCTGATGAGTTATGGCACCGGCGCAATCATGGCGGTGCCAGGGCACGACGAGCGCGACCATGAGTTCGCGCGCAAGTACGGTTTGACCATTCGCCAGGTCATTGCGCCCGCCGACGGCACGCAGCTCGACATTCAGTCGCAGGCGTGGACGTCGAAAGAGGACATGGTGACCGTCAACTCAGGCGAATTCTCCGGGCTTTCGTTTCAGCAGGCCTTCGACGCCACCGCTGACTGGGCCGAGCAAAAAAGCATTGGCGCGCGTCGAGTGAACTACCGCTTGCGCGATTGGGGTGTATCACGCCAGCGCTATTGGGGTTGTCCGGTGCCGATAGTGCACTGCCGGGCCTGCGGCGAGGTCCCGGTGCCGGACAGCGATCTGCCGGTGTTGTTGCCGGAGGACGTCGATTTGCAGGGTGGCTCATCGCCGCTGGCCAAACTGCCGGATTTTGTCGATACGAGCTGCCCGGGTTGCGGCGCGCCCGCCA
>JBPCXK010000619.1:0-6633 GCA_051008635.1 Gammaproteobacteria bacterium | reverse complement strand
GGGTCATCTATCAGCGCTTGTTTGTAGCCTTTGTCGGCCAGGGTAATCACGTGCGGCAGGGTTGCGTTGTTGAGCGCGAATGTCGACGTGCGCGGTACGCCGCCGGGCATGTTGGCGACGCAGTAGTGCACGACGTCGTCCACGACGTAAGTGGGCTCGGCGTGTGTTGTTGGTCGGGATGTCTCGAAGCAACCGCCCTGGTCGATGGCGACATCCACGACCACGGCGCCGGGTTTCATCCGTGTCACCATCTCAGCGGTTACCAACTTCGGCGCTGCCGCGCCGGGCACTAGCACGCCGCCGATGACGAGGTCTGCCTGTAGCACGTGTTTCTCCAGCGCATCGCGTGTGGAATACACGGTGTTGACGGTGCGCATGAACTGGCGCCATAGGCCCTTCAGTACTTCCACGTTGCGATCCACCACCCATACGTCAGCGCCCATCCCGACCGCGATGTGAGCCGCGTTGGTGCCGACTACACCACCGCCGATGACGACCACTTTGGCGGGATCAACGCCGGGCACGCCGCCAAGCAGCATGCCGAGCCCACCGTGCGTCTTCTCCAGCGCATAGGCGCCGGCCTGTATTGACATACGCCCGGCAACCTCTGACATCGGTGCGAGTAATGGGAGACCGCCATGAGGCGACGTCACGGTTTCGTATGCGATGCATACCGCGCCGCTCTCTACGAGATCCCTGGCCTGCTCCGGGTCGGGCGCCAGATGCAGGTAAGTAAACAGAATCTGATCCGGCCTCAGCATGGCGCGCTCAACGGCCTGTGGCTCCTTGACCTTTACGATCATCTCGGCGCGCTCAAATATCGTTTTGGCGTCCGGAATGACCGTCGCGCCCGCCGCTTTGTACTCGGTGTCGCTTGCGCCGATGCCGACTCCGGCGTTGCGCTCGACAATCACCTCATGGCCATGCAACACGACCTCGCGCACGCTGGCGGGAGCGAGCCCGACCCGATACTCGTGATTCTTGATTTCTTTGGGAATCCCGATCAACATGATTGAATTGCCTCCGCTGAATCCCTTCCATGACTTTGGACGGCGCCTAACGTAGGACCAGTGCGTCGAGCCCGGTAGTACCAGTCGGCAGGGGTTTCTGGCGCCAGGAGGGGCAGGCGAGAGCCGGGGGAGCTCCCTCAGATCAAGTCCGCCAGCAGCCGAATCCCCGTCTCGATCCGGTCGGCGGGAATAGAGGAGAAACCCAGCCGAAAGTAATGGCGCGGCGGGCGCTCCGACATGAAGTCGACATCGCCGGGCTCTATCAGGATGCTGCTTTGCGCGGCCCGCCCCATGAGCTTGCGGGCGTCGAGATCCGGTGGCCCTTCGACCCAGAACGACGTCCCACCGAAGGTCGGTATGCGCGAAGATTCGGGCAGATACCGCGCCAGCGCGTCGCCGAGGGTTTGCCAGCGATATTTGTAGTGATGACTGAGGCGTCGGATGAGCGAATCGTGATGGCCGGCGGCAAGGAACAGGGCCACGGTACGTTGGTTGTTATTCGGCGGGTGACGCAGCATCAGTCGGCGCAGGGCGCGGGCTTCGGTTATGAGGTCCGACGGCCCCACCAGGTAGCCGAGGCGCAAGCCCGGCGCAAGCGATTTCGAGAGACTCCCGACATAAATCACGCGATCGCCCTCGTCGAGACTCTTCAACGCGGGGGTGGGCTCACCAACATAGTTGGTTTCGCTTTCGTAGTCGTCCTCGATGACTACGAAGTCGGCCTCGGTCGCAAGTTCGAGCAGGGCCTGGCGGCGGTTCAGCGGCATCGTCACTGTGGTCGGATACTGATGGCTGGGAGTGACGTAAACGTAGTCGCATTGACGCACTCGTTTGCCGAGCGCCAGCCCTGCCTCGTCCACGGCGAGTCTGACCAGCTTCGGCGTCTTGAGGCTGAAGGTGTTGCGGGCGTCGGCATAACCCGGGTCTTCCATCCCGACGGTTTGTTCTGGCGTGATGAGCAAACGCGCGAGCAGGTAAAGCGCCTGCTGGGCACCGACAGTGACCAGAATTTCGTCCGCTTGCGCCATCACGCCGCGCCGCGGCAGCACGCGTGTGCGAATCTGCTCGATCAACAGCGGGTCGTCCTGGTCGACGCTGTCCTCCACCCACTCGTGAATGGCCTGCACGGTCAATGTCTGGCGAACGCAGTCGCGCCAGTCTGCGACAGGAAACAAAGCCTGGTCGAACTGACCGGTGATAAAAGGGTAACGATACTCACGCCAGTCGCGCGGTTTGACGATATTGCGTTGCGCGGACGGTTTCACAACAATCCGCCGACGCCAGTCAGGGGTTTCCACATCCGGGCGCGGCTGCCTGGGGGCGGGGGAGACCTTGCCGCTGAGAATATCGTCGTTGACGTAGTAGCCGCTGCGCTCGCGCGCCACCAGAAAACCGGCGTCGACGAGCTGCTCATACGCGAGCACGACCGTGTTGCGCGCGACGCCGAGCTGTTTTGCGAGCTTGCGTCCGGAGGGCAGGGGGCTGCCAGGCGGAATCTGACCGTCCAGAATCGCCGCGACCAGTTTCTCGCGGAGCTGGCCCTGCAGGCTCATGGTACTGTTGGCTGATAGAAAAATGAGCTGGTCGCGCATGCTGGTCTACTGTGCCGGTGCCGGTTGGTACTATCGCCGACTGCGTTTTTCGAGTCTATTGCCTGTCATCTGGCAGTCAAGCGGAGCAATATGACATGGCGCAGGCGGTAGCAACCAATACTCTCGAAAATCACTGGATGCCGTTTACGGCCAACCGGGACTTCAAGGCCGAGCCGCGCTTACTGGTGCGCGGTGAAGGTGTGTACTACTGGAACCACAAGGGCGAAAAGATCATCGACGGGTCCTCCGGCCTGTTCTGTTGCGCCGCTGGTCACGGACGCAAGGAGATCGCGGATGCCGTTGCCGCGCAGCTTATGGAGCTGGACTACGGGCCGCACTTTCAGATGGGCCATCCAAAGTCGTTTGAGCTGGCTTCAAGGATATCCAAACTGACTCCCGAAGACCTCGACTACGTCTTCTTTTGTAACTCGGGTTCGGAAGCAGTGGATACTGCGAGGAAGATCGCAATTGTGTATCACCGCGCGCGCGGCGAAGGCCAACGCCAGCGCTTTGTTTCGCGTGAGCGCGCCTACCACGGCGTGGGCTTCGGCGGCGTCGCGCTGAGCGGCATGGTCAAGAATCGCGACACCTTCGGCGTCGGTTTGCCGGTGGTTACGCACATGCGCCATACCTGGTTGCCGGAAAACCGCTTCACCAAAGGCCAGCCGGAAACCGGCGCCGAGCTCGCCGAGGATCTGCAGCGCGCAGTCGATCTGTTTGGTGGCGATACCATAGCGGCGTGCTTTGTAGAGCCGGTCGCCGGCTCCACCGGTACGCTGGTGCCACCGAAGGGTTATCTCGAGCGGTTGCGTGAGATCTGCGACGATCACGGAATCCTGCTGGTCTTCGACGAGGTGATTTGCGGTTTCGGGCGTATGGGCAAGAACTTCGCTGCGCAGAGTTTCGGTGTTACGCCGGACATCATCACCATGGCCAAGGCCATCACCAATGGCTCTCAGCCCATGGGTGCGGTCGCCTTGCACAGCAAAATCTACGAGATAGTGACCAACGCCGCCCCAGAAAACGCGATCGAGCTGTTCCACGGCTACACTTTCTCGGCGCACCCGGCGGCCTGCGCCGCCGGTCTCGCCATGATGGATATCTACGAGAAGGACAAGCTCGCCGATCGCGCGGCCGAGATGTCGCCATACTTTCTGGAGTCTGTCTTCGCGCTGAGCGATCTGCCGGTGATAACGGACATTCGCGGTTACGGCATGATCGCGGGCCTCGACGTCGCAGCCGCAGACAAGCCAGGCGCTCGTGGGTCGCAGATTCAGAAAGACCTGTTTGCCGCGGGCATGCACGTCAAGTTCACGGGCGACGCCGGCATCGTGGCGCCGCCGCTGGTCGCCGAAAAAGAACATATCGACGAGGTGTGCGGCATTTTGCGTGAAGTACTGAGCAAGTACTGAGCAAGTACTAAGGGCTCGCCATGGCCGCCAACTACTCGGCGGCCGACTAAGGATCACCTCGGTAACCCGGCGGCGGCATCATCCGCTGCGCCGCCAGGCGCATCCCCTCGTGCGACGGAGAGTGACGCGTTAAACTAACGACCCTCCCACGGTCTGTCGGGTGCTTCCGTACGGACGGTAGGTAAACTCCCAGACGATCTCCAAAGGCAAGCTATGGATAAAAAAGTAACCACCCAGCTCACTCACTATATCGACGGTACAAGGGTCGAAGGGACCAGCGCTCGATTTGGCGATGTCTTCAATCCCGCCACCGGCGAGGTGCAGTCGCAAGTCCCTTTCGCGAGCGGGTCTGAGGTGGACAAGGCGGTGCAGGCTGCCGGCGCCGCCCTGGAGGGCTGGTCGGCCACGCCGCCCGCGCAACGCGCGAAATGCCTGTTCAAATTTCGCGATTTGGTGATCCAGCATATGGACGAGCTCGCGGAGTTGCTGTCGAAAGAGCATGGCAAGACACTGCCGGACGCCAAGGGGTCGATCACGCGCGGCATGGAGGTCGTGGAATTCGCCTGCGGCATTCCGCAGTTGCTCAAGGGCGATTTTTCCGAGCAGGTCGCCAACGGCGTCGATAGCTACGCGATGCGCCAGCCGGTCGGTGTGTGCGCGGGCATCACGCCGTTCAACTTTCCCGCGATGGTGCCGATGTGGATGTTTCCAGTCGCGCTGGCCTGCGGCAACACGTTCATATTGAAGCCGTCTGAAAAAGATCCGTCCGTTGGCCTGCGGTTGGCGGAGCTGGTCAGCGAGGCCGGCGTACCGGACGGTGTGTTGAACGTCGTTAACGGTGACAAAGAAGCGGTGGACGCCTTGCTGTCGCATCCCGGCGTCGACGCCGTAAGCTTCGTCGGCTCGACCGCGATTGGCGAATATGTCTATCAAACCGGCTGCAAACACGGCAAGCGCGTGCAGGCGTTGTGCGGCGCCAAGAATCATATGGTCATCATGCCGGACGCCGACATGAGCATGGCCGTGGATGCTGCCATGGGCGCGGGCTTCGGTTCGGCCGGTGAGCGCTGCATGGCGGTGTCGGTAGCGGTTGCCGTCGGCAAGCAAACCGGAGACGAATTCGTGGAGCGTCTGGCGCCGCGCGTCAGCAGCCTCAAGATCGGCCCTTACACCGATCCTGACGCAGAAATGGGGCCAGTTATCAACACGCAGCACCTTGCGCGGATCAAAAGCTACGTCGATCTAGGCATCAAGGAAGGCGCGGAGCTGGTAGTGGACGGCCGGGACTTCAAGCTGCAGGGTTATGAGGACGGCGCGTTCATGGGGGGCTGTCTTTTCGACCGCGTCACGCCGGAGATGCGCATCTACCAGGACGAGATTTTTGGCCCGGTGCTAAGCGTCGTGCGCGTGGATGACTACGATGAGGCCGTCAGGCTGGTCAACAATCACGAGTACGGTAACGGCGCGGCGGTATTCACACAGGACGGCGATTGTGCGCGCGATTTCACAAGCTCCGTGCGCATCGGTATGGTCGGTGTGAACGTGCCGATTCCAGTGCCGGTCGCCTATCACAGTTTCGGCGGCTGGAAGCGCTCGCTGTTCGGCGATCACTACATGCACGGTATGGAAGGGGTGCGTTTTTACACGCGACTCAAAACCATCACTCAGCGCTGGCCGTCCGGCATCCGCTCGGGTGCGCAATATCATTTCAGAGGCGGCAGCGATCAGCAGTAGTCTTCGAGCAGGAGGACACACTGAGCCGCTTAGATAGTTTTGTCAGGCGCCTGCAGGCGCAAAAAGCCTGTCTCGAGCAGGCCGCCGTTCTCATTCAGACAGTGAGCGGGCCAGTTCTGGAACTCGGGCTCGGTAACGGCCGCACCTACGATCATTTGCGGGAACTGCTGCCCGATCGAGAGATATTCGTGTTCGAGCGCAGGGTTTCTGCGCACGCAGCGTGTATACCTGACGAGGCGCATCTTATCCTGGGCGATGTTAGCGACACCTTGCCGGCAGCGGGCGAGCGAATCGCCACGCCGGCAGCGCTTGCCCATATCGACTGCGGCACTGACGACGCGGAGCGAAATGCCGCACTGGCGCTTGAAATCGCCCACAAGCTTGCGCCGCTCATGGGCCGAGGAGGCGTAGTGGTATCAGATCAACGCATGTCTCATCAGGATTGGGAGCCGCTTGCCTTACCGGAAGGTGTTGCCGAAGGCCGATACTACATGTACTGCTGCAACGTGCCTGGATAATTCCGTTATGCGCCGCTCTCCCTCACCCGGGACCGTCGGCTCGGCCGCGAAGCGGCGGCGCGCGCAGGAGTGGCTGCGTGCGGCGTTTGCCGAACACCAGGCCGGCCGCTTGAGTGACGCGGAAGCGTTGTACGAACGGGTGTTGGCCCGTGATCCCGGGCAAGCACAGGCGCTGCACTATCTGGGCATGCTGTGTCATCAGACGGGTCGCCCCGAGCGAGCCGTTGACTTGCTGAAAAAGTCAGTACGTGCAGAGCCCGATCCGATCGTGTTGAACAACCTCGGCGGTATGCTCATGGAGCAGGAGCGCTTTGCCGAGGCCACCAGGTTCTATGGGCTCGCGGTCCAAAGAAGGCCGGATTACATC
>JBPCXK010000618.1:0-5932 GCA_051008635.1 Gammaproteobacteria bacterium | reverse complement strand
ATCCCAAGACGCCGGACGCCGATAACTTCACCAAGCCGAACCGCGAGGCCTGCGGCTCGTGTCATGACGATTCTAGTTTCGCCGCGGTAACGCCTGACCCGAACGACCCCAATCGCACGGTTGCGCACGTGGGCGGGCCGCAAGCGGACGACAGCATGTGTCTGACGTGTCACGGGCCCGGTGTGTTGCCGCCATTGCCCGGTACGGTGACGAAGTCGCACATCATTCCTGAGCGAACTGCATCGGCGTGCTTCCAATACAACATCCTGGACATCAGCCCGCAACCGGCTCAGGGACAGACGATCACGGTCAGGTTCTCGGTGACCAATCCGAGCCCGGGGGCGAATCCCAATCCGGAGGCGGATCCTTGTCCGGCCACCACGACCTATGACATCTTGAATGACCCGCACTTTCAGCCGGCGGGCGGTGCCCGTCGACTGGTGGTCGATGTTGGTTGGGATACCAACGACTTCAATAACACAGGTAGCGGTGGGGCGCCGCCATCGCGGACGATCGAAGCCGATGCGCTTACTACGGCGGTAGATGTCGGTGCCGTCCCCGGCACTGAGTTCGAAGTGACCGCAGCAGTCCCGGTGACCGCTAACGGCACGGGGTCGGTCGCGGTGGAAGGCCATCCTGCGTGCGATCCAGTTACGACATCGTGTCGCGCGATCGTCCAGGGTGTGGTCGAGAATTTCCTCATCGACCCAACGCTCGGCGCCGCCATCACCGCGCGGCGCGAAGTGGTGAACGTCATCACCAAGTGTGATCGTTGCCACGATGTGTTGAGTCTGCACGGTAGCAACCGCAGTGAGGTCGGCGACCTGTGCGTGATGTGCCACAATCCCAACGGTACCGACATCAACCGGCGTACGGGACTACCCGGGGGCATTGGTATCGATGGCAAGACCGAAGAATCCATCGACTTCAAGCGGCTGATCCATGCGCTTCACGCTGCGGCGGAGACCAACTTCGATGGCACCATTACCCATGGTTTTCGCCGGACAGGGATCGTCGTCTACGGCTTTGGCGGGAACCCACACGACTATAGTGATCTACGCTTCTCCGGGGCGCTGTGGAAATGTGAGACCTGCCATCTGGGCAGCACATTCAAGTTGGAGGGCATCTGGGAGCAGCCGGCACAGAACGGCATCTTGGGGAGCACCATCGACACCGGCGCGATAGTGGGTGATCCGAGCGACGACCTGAAGATATCGCCGACGGCGGCGGTGTGCTCATCGTGCCACGATAGCACGGTGGCGCAGGCGCACATGGAAGTGAATGGCGCGCTGTTCGCGGCCAATCAGGCGACCATTGCCACCAACGTCGAATCCTGTGCCGTGTGTCACGGACCCGGAACGATCGCGTCCGTCGAGCTGGTGCACGAAGGCGGCTTCGGGGAGGAGATTCCGTAGTATTGCACCGTGGTGCGATAGGCTGGTGCGGGCGCACGGGTAAAGTGTTCCCGCATCGGCGTTAGTTCACGCGTGACGTGGGAAAAGAATGCATAACAACAAGCGTTCAATAGTCGTCTCCACTTTTTTCATCGGCGCTTTATTGGTCGCCAGCGTCTTGCTCGCCGACACGGAAAATTCCGATACCGAATCCGATGTCACTAAAAGTGAGTCTGCGCGTGAGTACTCCAGAAGGGGTGCTGATACGTGTCTGGCGTGCCATGACGAAGAATCTGAGTTTCCTGTTTACGCCATCTTCAAGACCAAGCACGCGCAACGCGCCGATGAGCGCACACCGTTTGCAAATCTTCAGTGCGAGCAGTGCCATGGCGCCATAGGTGAACACGGCAAGAAACGACTCCGAGAGGGCGAGGTGCGTGAACCGATGATGACATTCGGCGCAAAGTCGACGGCATCGGCCCAACAGCAGAACGCTATTTGCCTCGATTGCCATGGTGATACGCGAATGGGCTGGAAAGGCAGCGCTCACGAGAGCTTAGACGTTAGCTGCGCCAGCTGTCATAAGGTCCACGCAGCACAGGATCGCGTGCTGGCAAGAGATAGGCAGCCCGAGGTTTGTTACCACT
Organism: Gammaproteobacteria bacterium; assembly: GCA_051008635.1. Lineage (GTDB taxonomy): Bacteria > Pseudomonadota > Gammaproteobacteria > JBPCXK01 > JBPCXK01 > JBPCXK01. The sequence continues at coordinate 3,891 of JBPCXK010000618.1, read as the reverse complement.
GCCACAAGTCGGAACGTGCCGAGTTCCATAGACCCTCGGTCCATCCCGTGCGCTTCGGTGAAATGGCGTGCAGCGAATGCCATAACCCACATGGCGCATTCGCAGCATCGCTGCTTGCAAGGCCCACCCTCAATCAAACCTGTTACGGCTGCCACGCGGAAAAGCGCGGGCCATTCTTGTGGGAGCACGCACCGGTGGCCGAGGACTGCGCGCTCTGTCACGTCCCGCATGGGTCCATTCATCCGGCCTTGCTGATTAAGCGACCGCCCTGGCTTTGTCAGGCGTGCCATTCTCAGGCTGGGCATCCGAGCGTGGGCTTGACCGGCGCTGGACTGCCTAGCGGTACGCCCTCAGGGCTGTTGCTCTCGGGCGCTTGTACCAATTGTCATTCGCAGGTGCACGGATCTAATCATCCGTCGGGTGTGAAATTGATGAGATAGGATTTGGGTAAGCCGCGCTACGGCTGGGCCGGCCAGGGGAGTCTATTGAGATGAAAACGCCCATAAAATCGATGCTGCCAGTTGTGCTCTTAGGAGCAACGACCTTCGCAGCGACAGCCGATAAAGACGCGACGAAATCGGCGCTTCCCGTGGACACATCCAAGTGGGAATGCGAATTCTGCACCTTCGAGGAAGGACACAGTGGCTACGCAGAAGGCGGAGTCGGGTACGTTGAGAACGACTCGTTCAAGTTCGGAGAATACACCGGGCTGAATGAGGACGGCGCATACTTTATCGGCGACGCGCATTATCGCTATCGCGGAAGGGAGGCGCGCTACTTCGATGTCGACGCACACAACCTTGGCCTCGACTCCAGGTCCGTTGGGCTGGAAGGCGGCCGGCAAGGCAAGTATGACATCTTTCTAAACTACGACGAGCTACCGCACTTTATTTCGGACTCGGCTGTTACGCCGTTTATCGGCTCGGGTGGGGAGGTGTTGAACCTTCCGCCGGATTGGGTACGGGGAACCACTACGGCCGGCATGACTGCTCTGTCCGGTAGCCTACGCCAAGTGGACATCGAGACTCAACGCAAGAGTGCGGGCCTGGGTATAAGATTCGTCCCGGCTCGCAAATGGCAAACCTCCGTAGAGGCCCGTCGCGAGACCAAGGAGGGTACGCAAGACATCGCTGGTGCGTTCCTGTTTAATGCCGCCCAGTTGTTGCAACCGGTCGACTACACTACCGATCAGTTTGATCTGTCTACGACCTACATGGGGCGCCGCCTGCAGGCGCGGTTCGCTTACCACGGTTCAGTGTTTCGCAACGACGACGAATCGCTGCGATTTGATAATCCTTTCACATCATCTTTTGGCGCCGACGCCGGCCAACTCGCGCTGCCGCCAGACAATGACTTTCATCAGCTGCTGACTTCCGTCGGCTATGAGATAAACCAAAAAACCCGTCTCACAGCCGATCTCGCCGTTGGCCGCGGAGAGCAAGACGAGCGTTTTTTTGCGCCGACCTTGAATCCCGGCATAGTGGTCCCGCTGCTGCCGCGCGCCTCGGCGGATGGCCGCGTGGATACGATAAACGCTAATATCAGAATCAACTCGGCATTGACCGATCGTTGGCGGCTCAACGCGGCCCTGGAACACGATGACCGCGATAACAAAACACCACAAGCGACCTACGCTTGGGTCAATACGGACAGCGCCCTGTCGCCGTTGCGGACGAACCTGCCTTACAGCTTTACGACAGACAAACTCAAGCTCGGTACGGATTACCGTCTTGCCGGGCGCACGAAATTGTTTGTCGGCTTCGACCATGAGCAGACCGAGCGCACGTTTCAGGAGGTGGAGGAGACACAGGACAGGACATTGTGGGGCAAATTCAGATCGCAAGCGCAGGACAACGTCTCGCTACTTATGAAGGTTGCGTACTCTGATCGCAACATTTCTGACTACCTGCCGGTGCCGGAGATTTTTCCGCCACAAAACCCGTTAATGAGAATCCATAACATGGCGGACCGGGAGCGCTTCATGTTCGGCATGCAAGTCGTAGCAACTCCACGAGAGACAGTGTCTATCAGCGCAGGTTTGGAGCGCGCGGACAGCGATTACGACAAATCCGTCATTGGTTTGCTCAGCAGCGATGAACTCAGTCTGAACCTTGACACCTCGATGCAGCTTTCCAAGAAGACCAATGTTTACGTCTTTTTGAACCATGAGCGCAGCAGCTCGGATCAGGCGGGAAGCCAGGCGTTTTCGACGCCGGATTGGACCGCCAGCGAAGACAGTACATCCAATGGCGCCGGTATCGGTTTCAGGCATGCGCTAGTCAAGAACAAAGTAGATATCGGCGCAGACTATGCATACGTCAGATCGCGCGGTGAGATCACCGTCGGCACAGGCGCCCCAGATCCACCATTCCCGGATCTCAAAACGAGGTGGAATAGTTTGAAGGTGTATATCGATTACCGACTGAAGGAGTACTTGTCGCTCAAGGGGGCGGCGTGGTACGAAGATTATGACACTGACGACTGGCAACTCGACAGCGTGCAGTCGGGTACGATTCCCAACGTCTTAACATTGGGTGAGACGAGTCCTTCGTATGACCTGTATGCCTTCGGGCTCTCGGTGCGCTACAGATTTGGTATAGCGACGAATAAGTGAATTAGGAGCAGTTCATGGGTGAAACCCAATAGTCGTAAGGCGACGATGTTTTGCGACGGCCGTAGCGCAAGCATTGCTTACGCGGAGAATAGCTGCGAGATGTCCACGTAGACAAGGTATTCATGAACGAGGCTGTTATTGAGCTTCAGTACGTTCGCAAATGGAACTGCAAGTACGCTCCCATCATGTCGAGTGTACTTGGCTTCGCCTATGCAGATCACAGCATGCTGAAGCACCCACGTGTCAATCAACCCGTGTTCCAGGGCCTGTATGCTCGAAAAGAACGGCGAGACCGCTTTACGGATCGATTCGCGCCCGGTGACCGGTGGGGTATTTCCGAGCCGAAAAGTTGCCTCTTCGGTCAGAAAAGACACGAACCCGTCTGCGTCCTTTCGGTCAATGCTTTTGAACAGGTCAATGATCCACTCTGGATGTGCCATAGCAACCGCCCATTACATCTATCACCGTAAATTTGTCCGCTGCAAAGATGACGCCTAACAGATGCGCGGCAGTGGATCGTCCTCGAGTTCCTCCACAACGCGTTCTCCTCCCAGCGCGGTTTCGAGGATGACGTGTCGGGTTGCGCTGCTGACGTGCCCGATCATCGCCGCCCCGCCACCCTCCCGCACGGCCTGCCAGGCCAGCAAAAGCGCATCGGCATTGGCCGGATCGGTCACTGCCACCACGCGGCCTTCGCAGGCCAGGTACAGCGGGTCATAGCCCAGCATGTCGCAGACCGATTGCACCGGGTCACGTATTGGGATGGCACCCTGCCGCACGACCACGCCCAGGCCGGTGGCACGGTGTAATTCATGGCATACGGTGGCCAGCCCGCCGCGGGTCGGGTCACGCATGAAGCGCAGCCCTGGAACCCGCAGTGCCGCCTGTGTTAATGGCAGCACGCTGGCGGCATCGGAGCGCAGGTCGCCATGCAGGCCGAACTCCTCGCGGGCGAGCATGACGGCAACGCCATGGTCGCCGACGGGACCGCTGACCAGAATCGCATCGCCGTCGCGAACAAGGTCCAGCCCGAGGCGGCAGCCACTGCAGATACCGATGCCGGTGGTAGCCAGATATAGACCGCCGCCTTCACCACGGCGCAGAACCTTCGTGTCACCCGCAGCCACCTGCACATCCAGTGACTGTGCCGTGCGTGCCAGGCTGGCCACGATGCGTTCCAGCTGCGCAATCTCCAAGCCTTCCTCGATAAACACGTTGAGGCTGAGATATCTGGGTACGGCGCCGGCGACGGCCAGGTCATTGGTGGTGCCGTGTAC
>JBPCXK010000617.1:0-4839 GCA_051008635.1 Gammaproteobacteria bacterium | reverse complement strand
GTCGGAAATACGACCTGTATTCCGCTCCTTCAGAAAATGCCTTGTGAAATCAAATCTCTGCGCGATCATCTCGCCCCGTGGTGAGATATGCGGGCTAGCCCGCATATTGCACCAGGATCCGGATTTTGGGTGAGCGTCCAGATACGTACCCGAAAACCGGATAGCGGGCCTGGGGACATTTCGTTACTCACTCAGATACGTGTAACTGGCTGTGACACTTCTCTAAAACTACGTCGCGTAGCGCCCTGGTGCAATGTGCGGGCTACGTCTACAACAGTTCGCGGTGCCGCGTGGAAACATTGCCGCGTCGCGAGCGGAAGCGGGCCGTCAATCGGTCGGCCAGATAGACGGAGCGGTGTTGCCCGCCTGTGCAACCGATCGAAACAGTCAAATAGCGGCGATTTTCACGCTCGAAGTGCGGCACCCAGTGCTCCAGGAAGCCGCATATCGCGTCGAACATTCCCTCCACCTCGGGGTGCGACTCGAGATACTCGGCCACCTCTCTGGTCTCGCCCGTCATGCCCCGCAACCGCGGTTCCCAGTAAGGGTTGGGCAAGCAGCGCACGTCGAAGACATAGTCGGAATCAGCGGGCACGCCGTGCTTGTAACCGAACGACTGAAACAACAGCGACAGGTTTGACCCGCCGTCCGCGCAGACTCGCTCTCGGACCAGCTCGCGCAGCTGATGCACATTCGTGCGCGAGGTGTCGATCTTCAGATCCGCGTGCGAGGCGATTTCGGCCAGTAGCTCGATCTCCAGGTTGATGGCGTCCACGAGCGGCAGCCTGTGGCGCGTCAATGGATGTTTGCGGCGGGTCTCGCTAAAACGTTTGATCAGCGTGTCGACGTCGGCTTGCAGGTAGACGATTTCGGGGTTCAGTCCGGTGGCTCTGACTTCTTCGATGATGCCCGCGAATCGATGCATCTCCTCCACGCCGCTGCGGGCGTCTATACCGACGGCAACGTGGTCGTAGTAACGTTCAGCGGGCCGCGTGAGTTGTCTGACAAACTCCGGCAGCAAGCCGAGCAGAAGATTGTCGACGCAGTAGTAGTCTTCATCTTCGAGCGTATGCAGCGCGACGGTCTTTCCCGACCCCGACAAGCCGCTGACAATGACAAGCCGCATCACGCGTCACGGCCCAATGCGTCGCGCTGCAGCCGGGCAAAGTCTTCGCCTGAGTTGTAGTTTTGCTGGCGCAGCAAATGATTGCGCACCGTCGCCTCGACCAGTACCGCAAGGTTGCGCCCGGGCGCCACCGGCAGGGTGATGATAGGCACTTCCATACCCAGCACGTCGCGCGTCAGCAAGTTTCCGTACAAGCGGTCTTCGTCGCTGAGGTCGTGCGCTTCCTGATCTTTCAGGTGAATGATGAGCCGCAGGTATTTGCTGTGCTTGACGGCGCTGTCGCCGTACATCTGGCGCACGTTCAGCACGCCAAGACCTCGCACCTCCAGGAAATCCTGCAGCAACGGCGGACAGGTGCCGTTGATGATATCCGGTGCGACCCGTGCGAACTGCGGCGCATCGTCGGCGACCAGGCGATGCCCGCGGGTAAGCAGCTCCAGCGCCAGCTCGCTCTTGCCCATGCTGCTTTCGCCCGTCAGCAACACGCCGATGCTGATGACCTCCATGAACACGCCGTGCAGTGTGGTCTTATCCGCCAGCTCGTTGGTGAAATAGTAGCGCAAGCTGTTGACGACGTGGTTGCTCGGCCGTGGCGATTGCAGCAGTGGAATACGTGTGCGATCCGCTTGCTGCAGAAAGACGTCGTTCAGGTTGTTGCCGCCCGCCACCAGCACCATCTTGGACGTACTCCTGAACAACTGCTGGAAGAACTCGTCGCGATGCTCGTCGGTTTCGAGATTGTCGAAGTAGCTCATCTCGGGATTGCCCAATACCTGCACCTGGTTCGGGTGTATCAGGTTGAAGTGGCCTACCAGCGATGTGTCACCGCGGTCAATGTCGATTCTGTCAAACACATTGGCGGCGCCCTGTTTGCCCGCCAGCCAGGTCAGGGCGAGCGGAGCAGACAGATCGTCGAACAGTTTTTGAACGTTTGGATCCATGCATCGTCCTGCAATACGACGCTGCTTATTTTACTTTTTCGGATAAGGGAGGGGGTTCGCTTCAGGCAGCGTGGCTGGTGTGCGGTGTATCCAGCAGCACGTTCAGCAGCTCCGCTTCGTTTGACGCCGCACGCAGGTTTGCCACTTTGCGGGAATCGCTGAGCACTTCGGCGAGCTGCGCCAGCAGCTCCAGGTGCTCGTCCGTGGCCTCCTCGGGTACCACCAGCGCGAAGATAAGATCGACGGGTTGCTGATCGGCGGCGTCGTAGTCCACGGCTTCCTCGAGGCGAATCACGATTGCCATAGTGGTCGCGTTGCTGGCAATGCGCGCGTGTGGGATCGCCACTCCGCCGCCAAGACCGGTACTCCCGAGCCGTTCGCGGACATTGAGGCTCGCGAATACCTCAATTTGCGAGAGGCTGGAGGCTTTGGCGAGCCGCTCGCTGATGATCTCCAGCGCGCGTTTTTTGCTGCTGACCTCGCGCATGAATACTACCCGTTCGGGGGTCAGTACGTCGGCGATCCTGATCATTTCAGAGGGCTGGCCCGTATATCTCACCACGGGGCGAGATGATCGCGCAGAGATTTGAATTCACAAGGCATTTTCTGATCGAGCGGAATACGGGCTGTATTTCCGAGTGAAGAGAATGTGTTGTGGATTCAAGGATCAAGCGAGGGCTCGTCATCGTGGTGAGATATGCGGGCTAATTTGGTTCGGCGTCGGGCAGATTGCGGTGCGAACCCTTGTCACGGTGATGGTCCTTGAGCTTTTCCTTGTGTTTGACAACCTGGCGGTCGAGTTTATCCACCAGACCGTCGATGGCCGCGTACATGTCCTCTTCGACCGCATCGGCGAATATTTTTGCACGGCTGACGAGCATAGTGGCTTCGGCCTTGTGTCTGAGCTTTTCCACCGTCAGGATGACGTGCACGTTGATAACGTCGTCGAAGTGGCGTTCCAGGCGGGAGAGCTTGCCGTTAACGTATTGGCGCAACGCGGTGGTGATATCGACATGGTGTCCTGTCACTTCTATCTGCATGGCGCCCCCTTGGTTTTTGTCATATCAGCCGCTTGCGCTCGTTGGATGGCGGGATGTTCATGGCCTCTCGATATTTCGCCACCGTGCGGCGCGCAACGTTGATGCCTTTTGAGACGAGTATAGTCGCGATTTTGCTGTCACTCAGCGGTTTGGGGTGATTTTCCTCATCGATGAGTTTCTTGATCATGGCGCGGATGGCGGTTGCCGAGCACATGCCGCCGTCGGCGGTGCCGACGTGGCTCGAGAAAAAGTACTTGAACTCGAATATGCCGCGCGGCGTATGCATGTACTTCTGTGTTGTAACTCTGGAGATCGTCGACTCATGCATTTCCAGTTGTTCGGCGATTTCGCGTAGCACCAGCGGTTTCATGGCCTCCTCGCCATGTTCGAGAAAACCGCGTTGATGTTCGACGATAGCCGAGGCCACGCGCAACAGCGTGTGGTTGCGGCTTTGCAGGCTCTTGATAAACCAGCGGGCCTCCTGGAGCTGATCACGCATGAAGGTGTTGTCGCGGCTGTGATCGGCGCGCTTGACCAGGCTGGCGTAGAGCGGGTTGACCCGCAGGCGGGGCGCCGTCTCGGGGTTCAGCTCCACGCGCCACTCGCCCTGCGTCTTGTGCACACGTACGTCCGGCACCACGTATTCGGGCGTACGGTTGTCGATCTGCGCTCCCGGGCGCGGGTTCATGCTTTGAATGAGGCTGACTGTGTCGTTCAGTTCTTCCGTGCTGAGTTTCAGGCGGCGTTGGAGCTGTTTGTAATCGTGCGCCGCGAGTAGATCCAGATAATTGGCCGCGATCATCAAAGCCGGTTCCAGCAGCGGTGTGTCGGCCGGCAACTGCTGCAATTGCAGGACCAGGCACTCGGATAGATTGCGCGCGCCCGCGCCAACCGGATCGAGATGCTGGATCAGATGCAAGACTGCCTCGGCCTCGTCGGGCTCGAACTCGACGTCGTCGCCCAGGCCCACCAGGATGTGTTCCAGCGGTTCGGCCAGATAACCGTCGTCGTCGATGGAATCGACCAGCGCGACGGCGATGGTCTGGTCGGTGACGTTAAGCGGCATGAGGCGCACTTGCTCCAGCAGATGCTGGCGCAAGGTGACACGATCATCGCTGTGATTCTCGAACAGGTCGCGCCCACTGTCTTCGCCGTTGCCCGCGTAGCTTTGCGGCAGGCCGTAGCTGTCGTCCCACTGGTTATCTAGCTGCAGCTCCTGGGCTGATGTGTCACCGCCATTCTCGGCTTGCGAGGTCTCTTCGGTGCGGGTTTCGGGAAACTCCTCAGTCGATGCCTCCGCGCCGTTGGCTTGATCTTCGAACTCGGCGTGCTCGTCGATCGTCTCGAGCATGGGGTTGCTCTCGATGTTTTGCTGAATTTCCGCGTGTAGCTCCAGTGTCGAAAGCTGCAACAGGCGTATTGCCTGTTGCAGCTGCGGAGTCATGGTCAAATGCTGACCCATACGCAGTTGTATCGAGGGCTTCAGCACGTCAGTCCTTCGGCGGTATTGTTCTCAGCAGAGTTATTTGTCATATCAGCGACGGAATTGGCGCCTCCCGCGGTGTGTCGGCGCAGATCAGGCTGGCTGTGATGCCTCGGACGGAGCGCTAGCCCGCATTTCTCACCAGGATTTGGAATTTTGGGGCAAGCAGGCTGCGCATGTTGGACGCCCGGCCGCCGGAGCATAGCCGGCCCTATGGTCCAAGGCCGCGCGTCCAAGATGCGCTGCCTG
>JBPCXK010000616.1:0-5331 GCA_051008635.1 Gammaproteobacteria bacterium | reverse complement strand
GTCATCGTGGTGAGATATGCGGGGCTAGTCGCCGAGAAATGCAATCTTATTTCTGGCAGAACCCTAACCCGGCCTAGCCGGAACCAAAGATGTGCCGCTTCAACGGCGGACTTTACCACCCCTTGCCCACCCGCTTCGCCAGCGTTAGAGTTAGAGGCGCGCGGCCGTGGACAAGGCGTGGAAAAGTCCGCCTCGCTTGTGCGCGACCGCCGGTTCGAGAAATTCTTGGTATTTTTGTCCAAGATTTCACTGGTAAGGTACTAAGCTCACTGGTAAACGCGCAGCGCCGGGACGCGGCAACCCTGGTCTCTGAGTTCTTTGAGCTGGGCGGCGAGCACCGCGTTTAGTCTTGACAGCCGCGAAGCCAACACCCGCCCGCTATCGTCGAAGGCGCTATAGTCGCGCTCGCCATTCCGGCAGGCTATCGGTACCGCCAGCTTGAAGTCATGGTACAGATGGATTTCCACGAGAGGCATGCCACTTACGCGCCCTGTAGCGTGGTTACCTGACAACATAATCCGGCTTGGACGCCGGTCATCGTCTCTGGCCAGAACTTCCAGCACCGCGTCCCTGGACTTGATTCTACCCCCACCTGTAGAGAAACCATTGGGTTGGTCGATTCCGCCCGCGAGCGCACGAAGCCAGTGGTAGTTACTCTCGCTGTTGTTCTGGTTACTCACCGTCTGGCCGCCCTGTCCGACTACAAAGGAGTTCCAGCGTCATCACATACTTGTCCAGACCGGGCGCTCGCGGTCCGGTCATAGTACTCGAACGCTACGGGCAACTTGCCCTCGAGCGCTTCGGACACCGCGAGGCGCGTTGTCGGGTCCATGCATGCGCGGCGAATGCAGCAATGCAAAACATGCCCACCCTGCGGCGAACGACCAATGGAACAACGCGGAGGCGCCAGTTGCCCCGTTATGGACAAATCGTCGTCAAAATCGCTGATGAAAGTGATGGGCGTGTCGATGTTCTGAGCGCGTAACTCACTGGCAAACTTAACGCCGGCCACGTTGTTGATATCGGTTTTCACCAGAATCAACGTGTAGTTATCTTGCGGAGACAAACATCGCAACGCCTCGATTCTGCTCATAAACTGGACTTCTACAGTGTCTGAACTCCTGGCCAGCCACTCCGGTAACCCACACCGCGTTTCATCATCAAGTACTACCAACACCTTCATGGCATCACCCTTCAGTCAGCGATGGTTTATCTTCGACAGATGAACGAAGCTGCGTCACTGGAAGATGTTATAGCTTGCCAAACAACGTGCAGTGTGATACAGACTGGATGCTATCCCTTGATTTCAAGGGCCTGGCTTTGGGGAGTGGGATGTCGCCATATCGATATCGGGACTTCGTCGAGTTACTGGCGAAAGCTGACACCATCGACGCGGTCTATGGCATTTCTCACCAGCTGTGCGACGAGTGTGGCTTCGATCACTTCATCTTCGGCGCCCAATTGTCCACGTCTTTCGTGAGACCATGTATAGCGATCATAAGCGGCTACCCCGTGGAATGGCGTGAGCGCTATGAGAACGCGAACTACATAAACGCTGATCCGACCGTCGCGCACTGCGCCACGCGTAACGTCCCTATCGTGTGGAAAGACTTGTCGCTCTGCGAAGACACAACGGACAAGGGCGCCGTGGTCATGTCGGAGGCCCGCGACTTCGGCCTTAGCTCCGGGGTTAGTTTTCCAGTCCATTCGACGGGGAGCGAGTGGTCAATGCTTAGCCTCGGTTCGAGCAAGCCTCACGACGAACTCGAAAGAGCTATCGATGCCGCGATTCCCCTTGCCCACGCTGTAGCCGGACATATCCATGAAGCCGTCCGCCGCGTCTTCGATGCCGAAGTGCTTCCAGTCGGCAACGTCGAACTGACGAACCGCGAAAAAGAATGCCTGTTGTGGGCCGCCGAGGGCAAAACAACCTGGGAGACGTCGCAGATCCTTGGCGTTTCGAAGCGCACGATCATTTTCCACCTCGAGAATGCGGCGCGAAAGCTCGACGTTTCCAACCGCACCCATGCAGTCGCGCGAGCGGTTTCCCAGTCCATAATTTCACCGCAATTGTAACCCCCGGCGGCCCGAACCAGCCCGTCCCTGCTGGCGATACGAATCAGGCCGCGAAGGCGGCCTGCCGGAACTGCTCGTTCACGGGTATGAAACACGCAACTGTACCCACTTTGCCAATCCGCTGCGAGGGACCTAACCTTTCAAGTGGAAATCCTGCTCGTCGCAGCAAACGCTCCACGCCTACACTTATGACCGTTACATAATTGGTAATGTCATGGTCTTTAGCAAAGCTGAAGACGCCGCGTATCATCTGCATGGTTACTGGATGAAAGCTTCCTTGCCGTTGCTCTTTTTCCGAGGCAGGAGAGACAGCGAAACGGCTCAGCTCCCAGGTGTCTGGGGCCCTTGGAGGGTTTTGCCCGTGAAGCAACGTGGGGAACGTGTCCGCCAGCATGTACGGTCCTGTAGTGGGCAGAATTCTCCAACACCCTTCGACGTTGTCCTCGGGGGTTCGAGAAATGATGTAAACGGGATCGAGGTCGTCATACCAGTCCCGCTCTCTTCCCTGGTTGCTTTCAACCTCCCAACCCAGGCGCTCACAAAAAACCTTGTCACGCAGCTGAAACATCTTGTCCAGGATATTAAGGTCTATATCAGTGCTTCCCACAACAACCGAATTCATATCGTTCTCCTCGCGTTCATGATTAGGGCTTGAACTCGAGAGTTACTAAACATCAGTTGGTCGCGCCTGACACCTGTGACTAGTTACAGGTTTGTTCGCAGGGAGTTCTCCGGACGAGCCGCGACAAAGCGACAAATTTTTGGACAGTTAGCTAGAACAGGATCCTCCTTCGAGTCATGAACAACCGTGCTCGGCCTGCACATTGCGCCAGGGATCCGGTAAGTTGGCTGTCGACCCAGCCGTGCGGGTTCGGAAGAGGCGGGGGAATCGTGCTGGGCAGACTTCATCAATATGGCCAATCAACTTCCGGGCCACGGCACCAGTTTCAGGTCGCAGTGATCCGTAGTAGTCCCGCCGGGGCCGCACACCGAAGATCGGTTCGCTGCCTGGACAAAGGAGTCGGAGCGACCCCCCAGCCAATTCTGTAACACTCGCTATAGAAACAATACCGGTTATACTAATGTTAGGATGTTAAGCACTACCTGCGTACACGCCCCAAAAACTGAGATTGCTCACCGGGTTGAATAAACCTCGATGCCCGTAATCGCTGAAATGCTGTGGCTCGATCCCCGCCTTCTGAAACCCGGTCGTTTCAGCGTTCGCTCCCGCACAGATGAATCAGCGCTTGGCGCGCTGACAGCGTCGATCCGAGCCGACGGGATCCTTAGACCGCTCGTCGTCGTTTTCGATGAGTCTGATTCGCGCTATGAAGTACTGGTCGGACAGCGCAGGCTGAAAGCCGCCTTACCGCTTCAACTGGCGTGCATTCCGGTGGTCGTGCGCGATCACATATCTGACTACGAGGCTATCGCGGTCGGTCTGGCAGATAACCTTCGCCACGAGTCTATGGATGCTTTCGAAGAGGGAGAAGGTTACAGGCAGCTCGTATCCCTCGGCATGACGCCACAAAGAATCGCCCGACGGTTTGACATCGATCTCAACAGGGTCCACGACACGTTGGCGCTGGCACAACTCTGTGAGAAAAGCCGGCAACAGCTCCGGCCGCTGCCCGGTTCCGTGTGGCGGTTTTCAGAGCAGCGAAAAAAGCGGCTGCAATAGCCGCGATGATGCTAGCCCGCATTTCTCACCACGATGACGGCGCTGGCTTGATCTTTAGAATCCACAACGCATTTTCTTCTTCTCGGAAATACAGCCCGTATTCCTCGTTTCAGAAAATGCGTTGTGAAATCAAATCTCTGCGCGATCATCTCGCCCGGCGGTGAGATATGCGGGCTAGCGTTTATCGCTCCCTCGCTTCGTGATCTCGCCATCAAACCTCGGCGCATCCCGCCGAGGGATGCGCGCCTTGCGATCCGACTCGTATAGCTCACTCCCGTAGTTGCGATTGTATACGGCCGCTGCATCTCTTGGCGGATCGTGGTCCCATACCACAGGCTTGCCGCTTAGCATCGCGCGCTGCACGAACATGCGCCGCTGCTGGCTTGCGATAACTTCACCACGAATCGCATCGCTGTCCCAACGCGCGGCCACAGCGGTTTCGAATTCCTTGCGCTGACCGGCATGCCGGGGTTTGTCCGCCAGGTTCTGCAGCTCATTGGGATCGTTTTCAACGTCGAACAACTGCGGCGGATCGCCTTTGCAGGTAATGTATTTCCACGTGCCCCGCTTGAGCATGATGGCGGGTTCAGTCGTGCCTTCGGCGAGATGTTCAGCGGCCACTTCACCGCGCCAGCCGGCTTTGCTGCCGTCGAGCAGCGGGATCAGGCTGTCTCCGTCAAGCGGCACAACAGGCTCGACGCCCAAACCATCGGTTGCCAAATCTATAAACGTCGGTAGCAAATCAACAAGCGATACATTTTCGTGCACGCGTCGCGCGGTGAACATGCCGGGCGCGTGTACGATCAGCGGCACACGTAGCGAAGGTTCGAAGAAGCTCATCTTGTACCACATACCACGCTCACCGAGCATGTCGCCGTGGTCGGCGGTCAGGATGATGACCGTGTTATCCGCAAGGCCGGCGACCTCCAGCGCAGCCAACAGCTTGCCGAGCTGCTCGTCCAGCCACGTCACCATGCCATAGTAGGCGTGGCGCGCGTTGCGTATGTGCCCTTCGCTAATCTCGTACTCATCCATCCGGCAGATGTCGTATAAGCGACGGCTATGCGGATCGCGTTGCGCGGGCAGGATCGGCGCCACAGTAGGCATATCCATGTCGTCGTGCACGTAACGATCCCAGTACGCACGCGGCGTCATGTAGGGGTCGTGGGGCTGAATGAACGAAACCGTAAAGAAGAACGGGCGCTCGTCATCGTCGCGCGCCATATCGTAAAGCTGTCGCAGTGACGTGAAGCACACCTCTTCGTCGTAGTCGAGATTCAGCGTGCGATCGTAGACACCCGCCTCGACCACGCTCTGCATACTGTGAAACCAGAAACGGCGCTCGCCGCAAGTCCAGTCGGGCGTCCAACCGAAGTCCGCCGGATAGACATCCGTGGTGAGACGCTCCTCGAAACCATGCAACTGATCAGGCCCGACAAAATGCATCTTGCCGCTCAGCGCCGTGCGATAGCCGGCGTCACGAAGATAATGGGCCAACGTAGGCACATCGGCGCGAAACAGCGCGGCGTTATCGTAGGCGCCGATGCGTGAGCAGAGCTGGCCCGCCATCATGG
>JBPCXK010000615.1:0-3631 GCA_051008635.1 Gammaproteobacteria bacterium | reverse complement strand
CCGCAGGACTCGGTGGCCACGTGAGGGTCGGATTCGAGAACAACCTGTATCGCAAGGACGGCCGGCTGGCGGCATCCAACGCCGAGCTCGTGGCACAGGCCTGCGCAGGTGCAGGCGCGCTTCATCGGCCTGTGGCGACCGCCGATACCCTCCGGGACATGCTCATTTGTCAATGATTGTTGCGCTTTGGTCGAGTTCTTGCGTTAACGGCTCGGAATGGGATGTAATTGAGCGCATGGCTACACTTTTCGCCATCCACTCATCGCGTTGATGAGCACCGAAGCCGCGCAATCAAGCCGCGCTGCTCGCCAGGCGGCCGACAGCGCTTTGCTCAGCGTGCGCGACCTCGAGGTCGCGTTTGCCCTGCATGGCGGCAGCATCGAGGCGGTGCGGGGCGTGTCCTTCGATGTCAGGCCTGGCGCCACGCTCGCGCTGGTCGGTGAGTCGGGCTCTGGTAAATCCGTGACCGCGCAGGCCATGCTGGGCATCCTGCCGCAAGCCGCGCGCGTAACCGGGGGCAGGATTCTTCTCAATGATCCCCGGCGTGCAGGCGAGTCCACCGACATCGTGCAGCTCGATCCCGATGGGGCCGCAATGCGCGCCATCCGCGGCGGGCGCATTTCCATGATTTTTCAGGAGCCCATGGTCTCGCTTTCGCCGTTGCACACGGTGGGTGATCAGGTCGGCGAAGCCTTGCTGTTGCACCATCGGGTATCGAACAAAGAGTCGCTGGACGCAACGGCCGAGATGTTGCGTCTGGTGGGATTTCCCGATCCGCGCGGCGCGCTGAAGCGTTATCCCTTCGAGCTCTCGGGCGGCCTGCGTCAACGCGCGATGATAGCGATGGCGCTGATCTCGCGCCCCGATTTGTTGATCGCCGACGAGCCGACCACGGCGCTGGACGTCACCATTCAGGCGCAGATTCTGAAGCTGATCAGGGATCTGCAGGGCGAGCTCGGCATGGCCGTGCTGATCATCACCCACGATCTCGGTGTGGTTGCCAATCTCGCCGAAGAAGTGGTCGTGATGTACCACGGCGAGGTCATGGAAAGCGGCGCGATCGAAGACATCTTCACCAATCCGTCGCACCCTTATTTACAGGCATTGCTGCGCGCCGTGCCGCATTTCGACATGGCGCCCGGCGAGCGCCTCGTGCCCGTGCGTGAAATCGACCATCAGATGGGCTCGATGCTGAGCAGGGAACCCTGGCCACACGGTCTCGATGCGGATACGCCGCATCTGGAAGTGCGCAATCTGTGCAAGAGTTTCACCGTGCGCAAGAGCGGCTGGTTCGCTGCTGCCAGCGAGACGACGATCACGGCCGTTAACGACGTGAGTTTCAGCGTCCGGCAGGGGGAGTGTTACGGCCTGGTCGGCGAGAGCGGCTGCGGCAAGACCACGCTCAGCAAAATCATCATGCGTGCGATCTCGGCCGACAGCGGTGATGTTGTTTATAACGATCGCGGTGACAGCGTCGACGTGCTGGCGCTGGAGCAGAGCGACCTGCTGGCCTTCCGCCCGAAAATGCAGTTCATATTTCAGGACCCGTTCAGTTCGCTCAGCCCGCGCATGACGGTGTTCGACATCATTCGCGAGCCGCTTGTCATCCACAAGGTCGGCGATACCGAGTGGCAGACGGAAATGGCGAAGGAGTTGATGCGGCTGGTGGGTCTTGATCCACGTTTTCTGAATCGTTATCCGCACAGCTTTTCGGGCGGGCAGCGCCAGCGCATCGGTATCGCGCGCGCGCTGGCCTTACGTCCCGATTTTCTGATCTGCGACGAGCCGGTGTCCGCACTCGATGTCTCCATTCAGGCGCAGATCATGAACCTGCTGAAAGACCTGCAGGACGAACTCGGTCTCACCTATCTGTTTATCTCACACAATCTGGCCGTGGTGAATTATCTTGCCGAGCGTATCGCCGTGATGTGTTGCGGGCGACTCGTTGAAATCGCGCCGCGGGAAATACTGTTTCAGGATGCGCGCCATCCTTATACGAAGGCTTTGCTGGCGGCGGTACCGTATCCGGATCTGGAGCGGCCGCTGAACTTCGTGGTAATCAAGGAGACCGGGGCGTCGGAACCCGCCGCCTGGCCCGCGCCGTTTACCATCGACGACAATGCGCACACGGCGCTTGTGGATCTGGGTGCGGGCCACCATGTGCGTGCCCGATCGCAAGCCGATGCAAGGGAGTTGCAATGAGGAGTCTGAAGTACGTTTCGGTCTTGGCGTTGCACATGGCGGTATGCGGGCACGCAATCGCCGGATTCGTTGAGCCGCCCGCGTTGGCGAAGCAAGTCGCGGGTGGCGAGTTGCCGGCGGTTCAGGCGCGTCTTCCTGACGAGCCACGTGTCTTGCGGCTCGAAGGCGATCGTAGCCCGGGCAGGCACGGCGGCGAGATGCGGTTGTTGATGGGCAAGCAAAAAGACATTCGTATGGTCTACGTGTATGGCTACGCCCGGCTGGTCGGTTATAACGCCAAACTGGAGTTCGTGCCGGACATCCTTGCCGCGCTGGATGTCGAAGACAACCGGATATTCACCCTGCGTTTGCGTAAGGGCCACAGGTGGTCCGACGGACATCCCTTTACCACCGAGGACTTTCGCTACTATTGGGAAGACGTTGCGAACAATGAGGAGCTGTCGCCTCTCGGTCCGCCGCGATTGCTCATGGTCGACGACAAGCCACCGCAAGTGAAGATCGTCGACGAGACCACGATTCGCTTCAGCTGGCCAAAACCCAATCCCTTTTTTCTGCCGGCGCTTGCCGGAGCGAGACCGCTTTCCATTTACCGCCCCGCGCATTACCTCAAGCGGTTTCACGCCAACTATGTCGACGCCGATGAGCTGCAACGCAAGGTCGAGAAAGTCCAGACGCGAAACTGGGCAGGTCTACACACCCGATTCGGGCATCAGTACAAATTCGACAACCCCGATCTGCCGGTGCTTCAGCCGTGGATGAACACCACGAAGCCGCCGTCGGAGCGCTATATCTTCAAGCGCAACCCCTACTATCATCGAGTCGATGCGGCGGGTTTGCAGCTTCCCTATATCGACCAGCTTGCGGTTAACATCGCCGCCAACAAACTGATCCCCGCCAAGACCGGCGCCGGCGAGTCCGACCTGCAGGCGCGCAATTTGCGGTTCGACAACTACACGTTTCTCAAGGCCGGCGAGCAGCGCAACGACTACGAGGTGCGACTGTGGCGCACGGTCAGCGGCTCACGCTTTACCTTGTACCCGAATCTCAACGTCAGCGATCCGGTGTGGCGAAAGGTCGTGCGTGATGTGCGTTTTCGGCGCGCGCTGTCGCTCGCGATCAACCGCCACGAAATCAATCAGATTGTCTACTACGGGCTCGCGAACGAAGGCAATAACACCGTGTTGCAGGAAAGCCCGCTGCATGAACCCGACTTTCAGAACACGTGGGCGAGCTTCGACCTCGAACGGGCGGCCGCACTGCTCGACGAGATGGGTCTGGACAAACGCGACGAACGCGGAATTCGCCTGTTGCCCGATGGCCGGTCCCTCGAGATCATTGTGGAGACGGCCGGTGAGAGCACCGAAGAGACCGATGTCCTCGAACTGGTTCACGATAGCTGGTTGCGCGCCGGCATAAAGCTGCATAGCCG
>JBPCXK010000614.1:0-7402 GCA_051008635.1 Gammaproteobacteria bacterium | reverse complement strand
GGGTGTCCCTGCGCTGGACGCCCTCGTCGGGGGTACTCCGCTGGTCCGGCTGCGGCGTGTGCTCGACGGCAACACGAACGCGCTGCTGGCGAAATTGGAAGGTAACAACCCGGCCGGCTCGGTGAAGGACCGGCCTGCGCTCAACATGATCGCCGGCGCTGAGGCGCGCGGTGAGATCAAGCCCGGCGACAGGTTGATCGAGGCGACCAGCGGCAACACCGGAATCGCCCTGGCCATGGCCGCAACCACAAGAGGTTACCGGTTAACGCTCGTCATGCCGGAGAATATGAGCGCTGAACGACGCGCGACCATGCGTGCGTTCGGCGCGGAAATCATTCTGGTTACGGAAGAGGAAGGCATGGAACGGGCACGGGATCTGGCGTTGGAGATGCAGGCAGCGGGGAAGGGCCGCGTGCTCGATCAGTACGCCAATCCGGACAACTGGCGAGCCCACTTCGAGGGCACGGGGCCTGAGATCTGGCGCGACACGCGCGGGCGCATCACGCATTTCGTCAGCTCCATGGGCACCACGGGCACCATCATGGGGTGCTCGCGTTATTTCAAGGAGAAGAATCCGGATATCCGGATCGTCGGTGTGCAGCCCAAAGAGGGTTCGCGCATCCCCGGCATCCGGCGCTGGTCGCAGCCGTATCTGCCGAAGATTTACGAACCCGCCCGCGTGGACCGTATCAGCGAGGTGAGCGGGGACGAGGCCGAGCACATGATGCGGCGCCTCGCAGCCGAGGAAGGCCTGTTTTGCGGTATTTCATCCGGCGGCGCGGCGGCGGCGGCGGTGGAACTCGCGGGTGAGCTCAACGACGCCGTAATCGTCACGATCGTGTGCGACCGCGGCGACCGTTATATCTCCACTGGGGTGTTTCCGGCTTCGTGAACATCCTGATCTTCGACATCGAAACCATTCCCGACCTCGATGCGGGCCGCCGTTTGTTCGACCTCGACGGGCTGGCTGACGAGGACATCGCGCGTGCGATGATGCATCTGCGCCAGCAGAAAACCGGCAGCGAATTCCTGCCGCATCACCTGCAGCGCGTTGTCGCGATATCCATCGTTCTGCAAACACGGGACAGTGTCAAAGTCTGGTCGCTGGGGGATGAGACTTCGTCCGAGGCCGAACTCCTGCGCCGGTTCTACGATGGCCTGGATCGGTTCGAACCGACACTCGTGTCATGGAACGGCAGCGGTTTCGACCTGCCCGTGATTCACTACCGGTCTTTGCTGCACGGCGTCAGCGCACCGCGCTACTGGGATGTGGGCGATGATAATCAGCAGTTTCGCTACAACAACTATCTTGGCCGTTTCCACTGGCGTCACACTGATCTGATGGACGTGCTGGCGGCGTACAATCCGCGCGCCTTTGCGCCGCTGGATCAAATCGCCGGCATATTGGGTCTGCCGGGAAAGATGGGCATGGGTGGCGACAAGGTGTGGGAGGCTTACCTCGCGGGTAAACTCGATGCGATCCGGGATTATTGCGAGACGGATGTGCTGAACACCTACCTCGTATACCTTCGCTTCGAGCTGATCCGTGGGTCACTCGGTGAGGAGGGCTACCGCGCCGCATGCGATCGCCTGGATCAAAGTCTTACGGCGCTCGACAAGCCGCACCTGCGCGAGTTCCAGGCGCGGTGGAAGCGGGACGCCGAGGTGGCCGAGTAGTCTAGCGCGGGCTAGATCAGCAGCTTCTCGAGAACACCGTGATACATGCGCGTGAGCGTTTCGAGGTCATCGACTTTCACGCGTTCGTTGACTCTGTGAATGGTCGCGTTGACCGGTCCCAGCTCCACAATCTGACTGCCGGTCGGCGCGATAAAGCGGCCGTCCGATGTTCCGCCGACAGTAGAGAGCTGCGTTTCAATTCCGGCGATTTCGCGAACGGCGTCCCGGCAAGCCGCCACGAGCTCACCGGGCGGTGTCAAGAAAGGATCGGCGCTGACCCGCCATTCGATCTCGTAATCGAGCTTGTGTTTGCCCATGATTCTCTTGATGCGATGCTGGAGCGTCGCATCCGTCTGCTCGGTGGAGTAGCGCAGGTTGAACCACGCCTCCAACAAGCCCGGAACGACGTTATCCGCGCCAGTGCCCGCCTTGATATTGGAAACCTGGAACGTGGTGGGTGGAAATTGGGCGTTGCCTTGGTCCCATTCCGTCGTGACAAGCTCCGCGAGCGCCGGGGCCAGGTGGTGGATCGGGTTATCGGATTTGTCGGGATAAGCGACGTGGCCTTGTCGGCCGTGCACGCGCAAGTGACCTGACAACGATCCGCGGCGGCCGTTCTTGATCACATCGCCGAGCCGCTCGTTGCTGGAGGGCTCGCCGACCAGACACCAGTCGATGACATCGCCGCGCTTTTGCAGCACGTCGACCACCCTGACCGTGCCATCAATCGCCGGGCCTTCCTCATCGCTGGTTATCAGCAGCGCTATCGAGCCTTTATGCAACGGTTGAGCCGCGACAAAGTGCTCGCAAGCCGTCACCATCGCCGCGATGCTGCCCTTCATGTCCGCCGCCCCACGGCCATACAGGTAACCATCACGCACTTCGGGTGCGAACGGATCACTGTCCCATTGATCTAACGGGCCTGTTGGCACGACGTCGGTATGGCCTGCAAACGCAAACAGGGGCGGCTCGGCGCCGCGGCGCAGCCATACGTTTCGCACGTCACCGAAAGGCATGGGTTCGGCGACAAAGCCGGCTTCGCCCAACCTTTCGGCGAGACGGTCCTGGCAGCCACTGTCGGCAGGCGTTACCGATCTTCGGCTGATGAGTTCTTTGGCGAGCTCGAGGGTTTGGCTCACTATCTAGTCCACGTCTCGCAGTAGTTCGTTCAGCCCGACCTTGGACCTCGTCTTCTCATCCACCCGCTTCACGATAACCGCGCAATACAGACTGTATTTTCCGTCAGTGGACGGTAGATTTCCGGACACTACAACTGAACCCGCGGGCACGCGTCCGTAGCTGATCTCGCCGCTCTCACGGTCATAGATCTTTGTGCTTTGACCGATGTAAACGCCCATCGAAATGACCGATCCTTCTTCCACGATCACGCCCTCGACGATCTCCGAGCGTGCGCCGATGAAGCAGTTGTCCTCGATGATGGTCGGTGCGGCTTGCAGCGGCTCCAGGACGCCGCCGAGCCCGACGCCACCGGACAGGTGTACGTTTTTTCCGACTTGTGCACAGGAGCCGACCGTAGCCCAGGTATCGACCATGCTCCCTGTGCCCACATAGGCGCCGATGTTGATGTAGGATGGCATGAGTACGACGTTGGGCGCCACGTAGGAGCCCGTGCGAACGACGGCTGGCGGCACCACGCGGTAGCCGCCTTTTTTGAAATCATCGTCGTCGCTCGCGGCGAACTTGGTCGGGACTTTGTCGTAGTAGCGCGTGAAGCCGCCTTCGATGACCTCGTTGTCTTCGATACGGAACGACAGCAACACGGCCTTTTTCGCCCATTCGTTGACGATCCACTTGCCGTCGCGTTTCTCCGCGACCCGGCCGCGGCCCGTGTCGAGCATCGCGATGGCGGTTTGCACGGCGTCTTTGGTCTTAGGGTCGACATTGCCAGGCGTGATGTCGGCGCGGTTTTCAAACGCCTCTTCAATGATGTCTACTAAAATATCCATGTCACTCTCAAAGCGCGGCTAGGGACTAGAAACGCAGTGTGCGCTGCTTTGCGGCGCAATTACATATAATGTCGCACTACTAGTTTCCGGTTTCCAGTTTCCAGTGTCTAGTCTCCAGTTCCTGCAAATGCCGCTGCAGGCTGGCGCGGATATTCTCCTGCGTTTGTGGATCGGTGATTTTCTGGCCTCCAGTGTCGGTGACGTAGAACAAGTCCTCCGCGCGGGCGCCTATCGTGCTGATGCGTGCATTGTGGACGATCACGTGGCAGTCGATGAAGGCGCGGCCGATGCGCGCGAGCAGGCCGGGGTGGTCAGCCATGAGTACTTCGAGGATGGTGTAGCGCGACTGCGGCTCGTTGGTGAAATTGACTTCCAGCGGTATCTTAAAGCTGCGTAACGCTCGCGGGGGCGGTCGTGAGACATCGATAGGGTGTGCGTCGATGTCGCGGAGCATGGCCAGCAACGCCTCGACGATTTCTTCGCTGTGTTGGCCCTCATTGACAGGCTCTCCCGATTCTTTCAACACCAGGAAAGTGTCGAGTGTCTCGCCCGTGCGGGTGGTGATGATGCGGGCGTCGAGGATATCGAGCCCCAGGCGCGTTAACGCCGCGGCGATATGTGCAAACAAATGGGCGCGGTCGGGGGTGTGCACAAAGATCTCGGTGCAACCGCGATCGGTCTGTGGGCGGATGAGCACTTGTGCGGCGTCGCTGTCGCCGGCTTTCAGGATCGCCTGCGTGTGCCAGGCGATCTCGTCGCCGGAGTGACGTAAAAAGTAGTCCTCGTCAAAGCGTTCCCACAGGCGGTTGCAGTCGGCTTCACGCACACCGTAGTCAGCCAGTTCCGAGTACGCGGCGCGCCTGGTGTTTTCAATGACTTCCGGACGCTGCAGCGGTTTGTCGAGACCGCGGCGTAGCACATATTTCGTTGCGTGATATAGCTCGGTGAGCAGGGCGTTTTTCCAGTCGTTCCACAGCTCGGGGTTGGTGCCGCGGATGTCGGCGATTGTGAGCAGGTATAAATAATCCAACCGTATCGTTGTGCCGACTTGCTCCGCAAAACGATTGATCACCACGGGATCGCTGATGTCGTAACGCTGAGCGGTTACGGACAGAATCAAGTGATGCCTGACCAGCCAGGCCACCAGCTGGGCGTCGTAACTACCCAGTCCGTGTTCGAGACAAAACGTTTCCGCCTCTTCGGCGCCGAGCTCCGAATGATCGCCGCCCCGGCCTTTGGCCACGTCGTGGAACAGCACCGCCAGGTAGAGAACTTCCGGTTTGGGGATCTGCTTGAACAAGCCGGTGCAGAACGGGAGGTCGTGCGCCCATTCCTCGACCGCGAACCGGCGCACGTTGCGCAGCACGAACATCGTGTGTTCGTCCACGGTGTAGACGTGAAACAGGTCGTACTGCATGCGGCCCACGATTTTTCCGAAGCTTGGCCAATAGGCCGCCAGCACGCCGTAGCGGTTCATGCGCCGGAACTCATGGCTGATGCCGCCAGGCTGACGCAGAATCTCCATGAACAGACTGCGATTGACGATGTCGCGGCGAAACTTGTCGTCGATGCGGTGTCGGTGTTGCCGGATCAGGCGGATGGTCGAGGCGCGCACGCCCTTGAGCTCGCGGTGTTGCGCGATGACGAGAAATATTTCGAGCAGTGCGTATGGGTAGCGTTCGAAGACCTTGTCATGGGTGACATCGAGAAAACCCTTGTATGCCTGGAAGCGGCGGTTGATCGGGGTGGGCGCCGCGGACTCGCCGGTCAGCAGGATGGCTTCCTGATAGTGCTGCAACAGCATCTCGTTGAGGCGTTCGAGCTCCATTACCCAGCGGTAGTAGCGTTGCATGAACTGCTCGACCGCAAGGTTGTGATCCTGATCGCTGTAGCCGAACAACTCGGCCAGCTTGAGCTGGTGGTCGAACAGCAGCCGGTCCTCGCAGCGTCCGGCCAGCCGGTGCAGCGCGAAGCGGATGCGCCAGAGAAACGCCTGGCCCTCCAACAGCGTGTGGTGTTCGTTCTCGGTAAGGAACTGCTGCTCGACCAGATCGTGCAGACTGATCGCGGCGAAATGGCGTTTGGCGACCCAGCCGACCATCTGTATGTCGCGCAAACCGCCCGGGCCTTCCTTGAGATTGGGCTCTAGCCGGTACGCGGTGTCGCCGAACTTGCGATGCCGCGCCTGTTGCTCCTTGAGCTTGGCGGCGAAGAAATCTCGGCTCGGCCACACGTGCGCGGGTGCGGTGCGTTGCCGCATGGTTTCGAACAACTGGCGGTCGCCCAGTAACAAGCGCGCCTCCATTAGCGCAGTGGCAACCGTGATGTCAGCGGCGGCGTCTTCCACGCATTGTGCTACCGTGCGCACGCTGTGGCCGACTTGCAGCCCGAGATCCCAAAGCAGCGTGATGAGACGCCCCAGTGCCTCGCCGAAGGCCTTGTCCGGCGGCTCGGCAAGCAGGAACAGCAGATCGATGTCGGAATGGGGGTGCAACTCGCCGCGGCCGTATCCGCCTACAGCTACCAGCGCGGTGCCGTCGACAAAGTCACCAGCCGCAACGGTGAGAACGCGGTCCATGACTGCGGCGCGGCCGTGTACGAGTGTTTCGGTATCTGCGCCTGCCCCGAATGCCTGTTCCAGCGCGTCATCGGCGCCGGTCAGGACGGCTCGCAGGGACTGGGTGTTTTGCGTGCCGCCCTCGGGGAACGCACGCCACAGCGATGAATCGCGGATGAACTCCGGGACGGTCGGCGCCGTCATCGTGGTGTGAGTCAGAAGGTTTCTTCCGGGCGCGCGGTGAGGACCTCGTGACCGTGCGCGGTCACCAGAATGGTATGTTCCCACTGCGCCGAGAGGCTGTGATCCTTGGTCACAACCGTCCAGCCGTCGGGTAGCAATTTCACATGGCGCTTGCCGGCGTTGATCATCGGCTCGATGGTGAAGGTCATGCCCGGGGTGAGCTCCAGACCCGTGTCGGGTTTGCCATAGTGCAGCACCTGTGGCTCTTCGTGAAACTGACGGCCAATGCCGTGCCCGCAGTACTCGCGCACCACCGAGCAGTTGTGGCTCTCGGCGTGAGTCTGAATGGCGTGACCGATATCGCCGAGGCGCACGCCGGGCTTTACCATGTCGATGCCGATACGCAGCGCCTCGTAGGCGATGTCGACAACACGCTTGGCCTTCACTGTCGACTTGCCGACGAAGAACATCTTGCTGGTGTCGCCGTGGTAGCCGTCCTTGATCACGGTTATATCGATGTTGATGATGTCATTGTGCTTGAGCTTTTTGTAGCCAGGGATGCCGTGGCAGACCTGGTGGTTGACAGACGTGCAGATGGACTTGGGAAACCCGCGATAGTTGAGCGGCGCGGGTATCGCGTCCTGATTGTTCACGATATATTCGTGACAGATGGCGTTGAGCTCATCGGTGGTCACGCCGGGCTGAACGTGCTCCTCGACAAACTGCAACACCTCGGATGCCAGGCGTCCGGCGATGCGCATCCTGTCGATTTCTTCTGCTGTCTTGATGCTCACACTTGTGCTCACTGGTTGCCGGTCAAGGGCGTTGCTCATCGTCTTGGGATTTGTTGTTGCAGGGAAGTGATTATGGTATAAAGCGCCCGCATTTTGCGCAAATCCGCGCATACGCCGACACATGTAGCCGGGTGCCTGGTGCGAACCCTCAGGTCGCTGCATGGGGCGTATGTAAGCATTCAACCCCCCAGAGGAGATTTTACCCCCATGGCGACCGTCACCAT
>JBPCXK010000613.1:0-4456 GCA_051008635.1 Gammaproteobacteria bacterium | reverse complement strand
GTAACTGGCGCACGCAAGCGAACGATATCGACATCGCGCTGCAGGCGCTCGGGGAATCTTTGTCCGATTGACGGAACATGGTGAAAGGCACACACGAATACCTCGACGATCCGCGTAATGCGGATATTCTGATCAACGTCAATGGCGAGTTGTTGCATCGGAGCAAGGCGGTTGTGTCGGTGTTCGACAGCGGCTTTGTGCTTGGCGATGGCGTGTGGGAAGGGTTGCGCGTCCACAACGGCAAGATCGCCTTTCTGGATCAACATCTCCACCGGCTTTACGGCGGCGCGAAGGCGCTGGATCTGGACATCGGGATCAACAAGGCGGAGCTCGGCGAGCGGCTTTTCGAAACGCTGCGTGCGAACAAGATGACTGCGGGTGTGCATATCCGCCTTATGGTGTCGCGCGGCGTAAAGGCGACGCCATATCAGGACCCGCGCATGACCATCGGTCCGGCGACTGTCGTGATCATTCCGGAGTACAAGTCGCCGCCGCCCGAGGTAAGCGACCGCGGCGTGCGCCTGTTCACCGTGCACGTGCGCCGCGGGCCGCCGGACGTGCAGGACCCCAAGCTCAACAGCCATTCCAAGCTCAACTGCATCCTCGCCTGTATTCAGGCGACCAAGGCGGGCTATGACGAAGCGCTGATGCTCGACCCGCACGGCTTTGTCGCAACCTGCAACTCTACGCACTTCTTTATCGTGCGCGGCGAAGAGGTCTGGACCTCCAGCGGCAAGTATTGTCTCGGCGGCATCACGCGCGGCAACGTGATCCGGCTTTGTCGCGACAACGCCATCGCCGTATTTGAGAAAGATTTCAGCCTGACCGACGTCTACGAGGCGGACGAGGCCTTTGTCACCGGCACATTTGCCGGTCTCGTGGCGGTTATGGACGTCGATGGCCGCGGCATCGGCTGCGGCAAAACAGGGCCTGTGACGCGGCGCCTTCGCGAGCTCTATCATGGGTTGATAGAGACGGAAACGGCGTGACATTGTGCATCGCCATGTGGTCCGGTCCCCGGAATATTTCTACTGCGATGATGCGGGCCTGGGAGAATCGGCCGGACACTGCCGTGTGCGACGAGCCCCTGTACGGTTACTACCTGCATACGAGCGGGAGCCCGCATCCGCATGCGGAAGAGATCATGGCCGCGCAAGGCACGGATTGGCGCAGGATTGTCGAGTCCGTGATCCTGGGCCCCGCGCCGGAAGACAAGCCGGTCTTTTTCCAGAAGCACATGACGCATCATCTGTTGCCGGAAGTCGAACGCGAGTGGTTCGGCAGCGTGACGCATTGCTTTCTGATTCGCGACCCCGAAGAGGTTCTGATCTCATACGCCAAGCAGCGTTCGGAGGTGTTGCTGGAAGACGTGGGCATCATTCAGCAGGCGGAGATTTTCGATGATGTCTGTGAGCGTGCCGGCGCGATCCCGCCGGTACTCGACGCCCGCCATGTGCTCGAGAACCCGGAACGCACGCTGCGATTGCTTTGCGACAGGCTGGATGTGCCGTTTTCCGAGCGCATGTTGTCATGGCCCGCAGGGCGACGCGCGAGCGACGGGGTGTGGGCGAAGCACTGGTATGCGAGCGTCGAGCGCTCGACGGGTTTTGCGAAATACACGCCGAAAAACGAATCGCCGCCGCCGGCATTGAAACAGTTTGCCGAAGAGTGCGAGCCGCACTACCGGCGGCTTTACGACCACCGGCTACGTTGACTATGGACATTCGCACGTACCGCGACACCGATCAGCAAGCCGTCGCCGATTTATGGCGCGAGGTGTTTCCCGATGCGCCGGCGCACAACGTGCCGGAACGCGATATCGCCATCAAGCTGGCGGTGCAGCGCGAGCTGTTTTTTGTCGCAACCGAAGGCGCTCAGCTCGTCGGTACAGCCATGGCGGGTTTCGACGGGCATCGCGGCTGGGTCTACTATCTGGCCGTGGCGCCGGAGCACCGCCGCAGGGGAATCGGCAAAGCGTTGATGAACCATGCCGAGCATGCGCTGTATAGCGCGGGGTGTCCGAAGCTGAACCTGATGATTCGCGCGGGCAACGAAGACGTTGTCGCGTTCTATCGCCGACTGGGTTACGAAATTGAAGATCGCATCTGTATGGCGCGGAAGCTTGGCGGCGATGAGTGAGCGGCTTACTGGCCGTTCGGGGATTTATTCGCTGTTGCTTGCTACCACCTGCCTGTTTGTGGCTGGTATCTTCGCGCCGCTCATTACGTTTACCAAGCTTGCGATCTTCAGTAACACCGTATCCATGGTTTCGGCATTGCTGACACTGCTGCGCGAGGGCCATGTTGTGTTGTTCATGGTGATATTCGCGTTCAGCATCTGCATGCCGCTGATAAAGCTTTTCATGCTGTGGCGGATCAGCGGCAGCGATCGCCGGCATCGATCGCGGCTGAGACAGCTTCGCTGGCTCGAACAGTTCGGCAAGTGGTCCATGCTGGACGTTTTCGTCGTCGCTTTGTTACTGGTGACAGTAAAGCTGGGTTTCATAGGCAACGTCGAGGTGCACTACGGCGTGTACGTGTTCGCGGCGTCATTGTTGATGATGATGTTTGTTACGGTGCTGGTGACGCGCGGCAGCGAGTGATTGCGGTACAATGCCGTTTTAACGTGTGACATCAGGAAATGGACGAGCTCAAATTATCCAATCAACTCATCGCCGACCTGCAGGGCGTCCTGGTGTCCGCTGACGAGCGCGCCAAGGATCCTTTTGTCGCGTCGCAGTATCTCGCGGCGGTAACGGGGTATCTCGTCGGTATGCAGGATGTCCAGCCTGGCGACAAAGACGAAGTGCTCGAACAACTCGGCGCGTTCGCGAAGCACGTCAAGGACGACATCGACCAGCAAATGCAGACGCGCAAACAGCAGCAGGCGGGTCAGGCGTTTGGTATCTGGAAGCCCGGCGATCCCTGACGGCAGCGTGTCAGTCCCGACGCAACCGGTCCGACACCGCCACTGGTGTCGGATAGCGCAGCACGATGATGTATGACGACGCGATGAACGTCAGCAGCGTGGCAACCTGTATCAGATAAGACGCCTGGCTGCCGATTACGCCGAGCTGAAGTGCAAGCACGGCAATCAACAGTGAGAATTCGCTGATCTGACCGAGCCTGAAACCGATCTCCATGGAGCGCTCAGCGGCTTCTCCGGAGAATTTCAGCAACCAGCCGAAAACCAGAGGCTTCATCGTCAAGGCGATCGCCGCCAGCAGTGCGGCCGGTAATATGACTGCGGCCAGAATCTCCATGTCAAAGCTCGCTCCGAGCGTAAAGAAGAAGATCACCAGAAAGAAATCCCGCAGCGGCTTGAGGTTTTCCGAAATAAAGGCAGCGATCGGGCTCGCGGCCAGCGCCACGCCGGCGATAAAAGCGCCGATTTCGTGCGAAAGCCCCAGCAGCGCGGCCAGCTCCGCCATGCCCAGACACCAGCCGACCGCGAGCAAAAATATGTATTCCTGAATGCGGTCGAAACGCGCGATGAGCTTGATCAGCACAAAGCGCTCTAGCAGATAGGCGAACAATACTAACCCTGGCAGGCTGAGCGCCACAAAGGCGAACTCCAGCGCTTTCATGTCGCCGCGGCCATGT
This sequence comes from Gammaproteobacteria bacterium, assembly GCA_051008635.1. Lineage (GTDB taxonomy): Bacteria > Pseudomonadota > Gammaproteobacteria > JBPCXK01 > JBPCXK01 > JBPCXK01. The sequence continues at coordinate 854 of JBPCXK010000613.1, read as the reverse complement.
GCCTGCAAGGCCAGCAGGATTACGATCGCGATCACATCTTGCAACAACAAGATGCTGGTGATGATCTCGCCAGTATGCTTGTGGTGCAAAACAGTCGTCGGTAACAGCTTGATGCCGATGATGGTGCTGGAAAACATCAACGCCGCGCCGATGATCAGGCACTCGATCCAGGTGAAACCCAGGAACAGGCCCAAGCCCACGCCCGTGCCCGCGAACAGCAGCGAACTGACGCCCGTCACCAGCGTCGTTTCCTGCACGAGCTTGATCAGCTTCTGCGGTAGCAGGTTCAGGCCCAGCAAAAACAGCAAAAACATGATGCCGATGTCCGCGACCTGCCGGATCACGTCAGAGTCCTCGACGAGCCCGATACCGGAGGGGCCGATCAAAACCCCCAGCGCGATGTAGGCCACCGGCAGCGCCTGACGCGCGAACAGCGCGACCGTCGCGAACAGCGCCGCGCCGGTGAAAATCAGGAAAATTGTGAAAACGATGGGGTCGCTGTGCATCGACGCGAGAATCGGTCTGGGCGCTGGGGCTGAAAGAAATCCGGAACTATACAGTATCTTTGGATTGGAGCTGGGTGTAGTGGTCTGTCAGGTTCGCCTTGCATGCATAAAACTGTGGTTTTAATAATTCCTTCACATTTCTCGGGTAACGTGACAAAAGGCATACATCGCGTTTGCCCCGAATCTTTATCAAGCATCCTCCAAAGGGCGCCCCGCACCGGGGCGGTGGTAGCGGTGCGACACACTGTCCTATTTGGTTTTTGGAACAAGCAGGCAGCGCCTCTTGGCCGCGAGGTCCTTGAAGATCGGGGCGGGTATGTTTCTGCGGTAGGGTGTCCAAGGTGTGTA
>JBPCXK010000612.1:0-3640 GCA_051008635.1 Gammaproteobacteria bacterium | reverse complement strand
GAGTCAACCTCGATCGCATGGCCGAGCCCGGCGTCTTCGACCATTTTTGCAAACACACCCGCTGCGGTCGGCGACCGGCAGATGTTACCCGTGCATACGAAAAGGACCCTGACCACTGGAATACATTCTAACTTGTAGCGCGAGCCGAAACATAATCGCTAGCGTTCTGGATTACAATGTCGGCGTCGTTTCCAGGAGAAGCCCTTCGGGGGTTATCGTCAAAGCTCGATTGGAGAACGTAGGTTGGTGCTGAGCGCAGCGAAGCCCAACATGCAGCAGTTGTCACAGGCATGGGCCCGTTGGGCTTCGCTGCGCAATGCCGGGGTTCCGCTCACGGAAGCCCTTTGAGGGCTCCAATATGACAAAACTCACACCATCGAATCCGGAGAACAATATGAGTATAAAACGCCTGCACACCGGCCCGCGCATGAGTCAGGCCGTGATCTACGGAGGAATCGTCTACACCGCCGGACAAGTGGCGCTGGAAGCGCCGGGGGCGAGCGCCGCCGAGCAAACCCGTGACATTGTGCAACGCATCGATGGTCTGCTTGCCGAGGCAGGCACTGATAAATCAAAGCTGCTTACCGCTACGATCTGGCTTGCCAACATGGACGACTTCGCGGCCATGAACGAAATCTGGGACGCGTGGATCGACCCCGCCAATCCACCCACTCGCGCCTGCGTTGAATCGAAACTTGCCACGCCCGATTTCCTTGTCGAGATTCGGGTCAGCGCGGCGGTATAGGCGCGCCTGAGGGCGATATGAAAATTATCGTCATGGGCAGCGGTGTCATCGGCGTCACCACTGCATATTATCTGGCGCGCGACGGCCACGAGGTGAAGGTGCTGGACCGCCGCAACGGGCCGGCGCAGGAGACGAGCTTCGCCAACGCCGGCCTGGTCGCGCCCGGTCACGCGTACGCCTGGGCTTCACCTGCCGCGCCGAAAATCCTGTTCAAGTCGCTGTACCGGGCCGACCAGTCCCTGAAACTGAAGTTGCGCGCCGATCCGCGCATGTGGTCGTGGTTCCGGCTATTTCTGCGCAACTGCACAGCCGAAAAAGCACGCGTCAACTCAGTGCGCAAACTGCGTTTGTGCGTTTATTCTCGCGAAGCCCTGCATGATGTTGTCACCAACACCGGGGTGGCCTTTGAGCGCCGCGATGGGGGCGCGCTTTACCTGTACCGCAATCGCGCTGCATTCGATGCCGCTGTAGCGCACTCAGCGATTCTGCGCGACAACGGCATAGCGCTGGAAACACTCGATCCGGCGCAGGCCGCCGCGCGTGATCCCGCGCTGGAGACGGCGAAGCGCAAGCTTGTCGGCGCACTGTACTCGCCCATCGACGAAAGCGGCGACGCGCGCATGTTTACTTGCGCGCTCGCCGAACGCTGCGAGGAACGCCTGGGCGTAAAGTTTGTATTCGACACGAAGATTCAACGCCTCGACGCCAGCGGTCAGAATATCGAGCGAATCGTAACGGACAAGGGCGACTTCAGGGCCGATATTTACGTGCTCGCGCTGGGTTGCGATAGCCCTTTTCTGGCCAGGCCACTCGGCATCAGGCTGCCGATTTATCCGGTCAAGGGCTATTCCGCCACCCTGCCGATCGGCGGCCGCAACGCGGCGCCCGCCATGGGCGGCGTCGACGAGGAAAACCTCGTGGCCTACTCGCGGCTGGGCGATCGCCTGCGCCTGACCGGAACGGCGGAATTCTCAGGCTACGCCCGGGGTCATCGACGTGAGGACTTCGATTCGATGCTAAGCGCTGCGCGCGATCTGTTTCCCGATGCCGCCGACTACAGCAGACCGTCTTATTGGGCCGGGCTGCGGCCAATGACGCCGCATGGGGCCCCGATTATCGGCAAAACACCCTACCGCAATCTGCATCTCAACACCGGCCACGGGCATATGGGCTGGACGATGTCGTGCGGTTCGGCACGCATCGCGGCGGACATCATCGCCGGGCGCAAGCCGGACATCGATGTCGAAGGGATGACGCTATAAGAAACATCCAAATGCATGGACGCTGATCGATAACCCCCTTCGGCCGAGTATCCCCTATGTTGTATGTAATTCCGAAATTCCAACTCTGCGCCCTTGCGCCTCTGCGGGTTAAATTGCTTTCTTTAATCAGGAACAACCCATGATCGACCTCTACTACTGGACCACGCCCAACGGCCACAAAATCACGATGTTTCTCGAGGAGGCCAGCGTCGAGTACAACATCGTGCCGGTCGACATCGGCAAAGGCGAGCAGTTCGAACCGGGGTTTCTCGCGATCTCGCCCAATAACCGCATGCCGGCCATCGTGGATCGTGATCCCGCCGATAGTGGCGAACCTGTTTCTGTTTTCGAGTCGGGCGCGATCTTGCTCTATCTGGCGGAAAAATACGGCAAGTTCATCCCGGCCGATCTGCGCGGCCGGGTCGAAGTGTTGCAATGGCTGGCCTGGCAAGTCGCCAACCTGGGCCCTATGGGAGGTCAGAATCATCATTTCGTGACCTACGCACCGGAGAAAATTCAATATGCGATGGACCGCTACGTCAACGAGGTGTCACGGCTATACCAGGTGATGGACACGCGCCTGGCGGATCGCGAGTACATCGCCGGGGAGTACTCGATCGCGGACATGGCGAGTTATCCATGGATCGTGCCACACGAACGTCAGCGGCAGACCATTTCAGACTTTCCCAATCTTCAGCGCTGGTTCGAAACGGTGGCAAGCCGACCCGCCACGATCCGCGCTTACGCAAAGGGTAAAGAAATCAACACCAATCCGACAATGTCGGAGGAAGCCAAAAAGATCCTTTTCGGGCAGGACGCGAACACCCTTAGATCCAGAGCGTCATAGCCATAGGGTATCGGCTCATAGCTTGGTTTGATTTTACAACCGCCCTTGCAGCGAGTTTACTCAGCTGAACAGCTATTCAAACACAGGACTTCCCTCATTCATCCTGACAAGTAACGCCTGACAAACAAAAAACTCTCGCAACGAACGGCCAGACCGTTGAGGAGGAAACGTGAAAGAATTCGATCCTTACGACGAGACGACCCGGCGCACGGTTGCCGGCATGCAGGAGGCGGAAGCAACAGCGCTCGCCCGGCGCGAGTCCGGGCAGAAATTATCACCCACGAGCAGACGGCGGTTTCTGGGCGGCGTGGCCGCGGCCGCCGGCGGCGGGGCCGCGGCGATGATCGCGCGCACTGCCGGCGCGGCATCGCCTGGCGCCGTTGACTATCCGGTTCAGAAAGACCCCACGAAGGTACAGGGGCGCGCCACCAACGACGACGGCGGCTACGGTTCGCGTTCGCAGTTCGAGGACGAAGTGCGCTGGCGCTTCCCTACCGCGACCAAAGAGACGGCCTGGACCATGACGCCACTGGATGCAGGCAACGGCATCATCACGCCGTCCGGTCTGCACTTCGAACGTCACCACGGCGGCATCCCGAACATCGCGCCGGAAAAACACGCGCTCATCGTTCACGGCATGGTGAACAGCCCGAAAAAATACACCATGGGCGATCTCAAACGGTTCCCGTCGGTCTCACTCTTTCACTTTATCGAATGCTCGGGCAACGGCCTGACCGAATGGCGCGGCCCCAATCTCAAGACCGTGCAGGGCACGCATGGGCTCAC
>JBPCXK010000611.1:0-18307 GCA_051008635.1 Gammaproteobacteria bacterium | reverse complement strand
CCTAGCCGCTTTTCGTCGCGCTGAAGCCACCAATATCACCTTGACGGAGTACTAGCCTGAGTAGACGAAACCATAGAGCCCGGCCAGCAGCTCACGCGCCTTTTCTGATTTGCCGCCCGCTATCCTCCGCGGAACCGGGGGCTCGCAATGCGCTCACCAGCCAGGCGACCAGCACCGCGACATACAGCACCCCTGTCGCCGCCTCCAGGATGGCGAGCGATTGCGCTTTGGGCGTGACCGGTACGATCTCCCCGTAACCGAGCGTCGTCAACGTCACGAAGCTGTAATAGAGATAATCCGACCAGATTGGAGCATCGTTCGGAAAGCGCAGGCTGCCGGGCGCCAACATCTCCATGAGCTCATAGATCAATGAAAACATCACACCAAGCAGCAGATAAACACTCAAGGCCCCTTGCAGGCGGTCGCCCAGGAGCAGCCGGTCGCCCATCACGTATGCGAAGATCATTGCTGTCATGAACAAAAAGAACGCGATCTCGCTGAAGACCATGATGAGCTCCAACAGCGAGTCATTCGCGCGCGCGTCGGACCAGTTGCCAACAAGTGCTGGGATGATGAGCACCACGGCCGTGATGAATTCCCAGGTCTTCCGACTGATGGAGTAAAGTCCCACGAGCAAGACCACACTCGTGATTATCTCCAACAGGAGCCCCAGCGCATCATCGTCCCCATCGAGATACGGGTAGAGGATCAAAAGCATGACCAGGGACACGAACAGAAGTGAGCAGCGCTGCCGGTCGACTAGTTGCACGCATCGCGCATAGAGACCTGCTCCACTCGATGTGCTCGCGAGCTCAGCCATTCCTCCTGCTCCTACCAGTCGACCCGTCTCAGTTTTTCACCCGCCTCTTCCGGTGGCGGGACGTCGAGCGCCGCCGGATCCAGCAGGCCACCCCAATCGGTGCGGCTGCGCATCTCTTCGCGGATGTGCTGGGCCACGATGGGCTTGCCCGCGTGTACTTGCCAACCGCCGCCAAGGGCTTTGTACATCGCGATCAGGTTCCGAGCCACATCGCCGCGGGTCTCGGTCCATAGATCCTGCTGTGCGACCAGCGTGTTTTGCGAGTCAAGCACCCGCTGATAATCCACCGCGCCGTCGCGATACTGGATCAATGAAATATCCACGGCGCGATCGGCCGCATCCACGCTGTCGGTGAGAAAGCTCACCTGTTCCTGTGAGCGCAGAAATCCCACCATCGCGTCTTCTACCTCCTGTGCAGCCCGCAGGACGGTGTCCTGGTAGTTGACGAGGAGTTGCTGTGAACGTGCATCCTGAACCCGCACGTTGTTCTTCAAACGACCGTAGTTGAAGATGTTCCAGGTAAACGACGGGCCGCCGAAAACAGCGAGACTATCCATATCAAACAGCTCGTCGAAGCCGCTGTTACCGCTACTGGTAGTGCGCGTTCCATCGCTTGCCGCAAACCCGATGGAACCCGTGAGCGTAAAGCTAGGGTACAGATCGGTCATCGCTACACCCACAAGAGCGCTTTGTGCCGCTGCCTGGAGCTCCGCGCGCCGCACATCCGGACGGCGCCGAAGAAGCTCCGCGGGAATGCCCACGGCGACTTCCGAGGGCGCAACCGGGATAGCTCCCGGGCGATCTAAAATGGAAGACACCTGACCGGGAGGTTGTCCCAGCAGGATTCCGAGCGCGTTCATCGCCTGGCGCAGCCCTGTCTTGAGGCGCGGAATCGTGGCCCGGGTATTGTTAAGCAACGCGCGCGCCTGCTGTACGTCGAGCTCGGTTATCGCGCCGTTTTGAAAGCGAATTTCAGCGAGCTCGAGTCCTTGGCGTTGAATCTCGACGTTTTGCTCAGCAAGCTCGATGCGTTCCCCGAAGGTTCGCACGGCGACGTAAGCACTTGCCGCCTCCGCAGTCAGTGACACCAATACGTCTTCGTAGTAGGCGACGGAAGCAAAAAAACTTGCGTCCGCCGACTCGATGCCGCGCCGAAAGCGCCCCCAAAAATCGAGTTCCCACACAGCGTCGAAGCCAGCGTCGTAGGTCCAGGCATTGATGTCGGCGCCGGCTGTGTTTACCTGACTTTCGCTCAATCGTTCAAAGACGAGCCCCCCTCTAGCCTGTTGTGCTTGGGGATATAGTTGGCCCACTGCGATGCCGAGCTCGGCGCGGGCTTCGATAATCCGAAGCCCGGCAATCTGCAACGGCAGATTCTGTCCGTGTGCGGCGTCGATCCGTTCATCGAGCACCGGATCATTGAACACTTTCCACCACGTGTGCAGTTCTGTCGCCTCGCGTTTGAGCCGGGGATGGGATTCGATCCAGTCTCCAGCCACGGGCGCATCCGGCTTCACGAAATCGGGCCCGAGCTTTGTGCATCCGGCCAACATGACCACGAGAAGCAGACCAAAAGTCGTCACCACTGCATCAAATTTCGGGGCAACCCGTCCGACGGGTGGCGCCGGTGACAGCTTTAGCTGCGTTCGGGTCGCAACAAATCTCGATCGTTGTGTTTTCACTCCCCTTCCTCCGTAGACTTGTGAAACGCGAGCCGCATCAAACAGTCTGTGGCAGCGCTTCGTTGATCTCGAGCGCCGGCTCGTCAGGTGCGACTAGTTGATAGCGGAAGTTCTCGACGAACAATGCCATCAGCGCGGGTAGCACCAGCAGCGTGATGGCGCTGCCAACAATGAGTCCTGAGGCGAACGCGGTTGCCAGGCCCATGAACAACGGGCCGCCACCGAACATCAGCGACATCAGTCCCGCCACGGTGGTCGCCGTGGTCATGAAGATCGGCAGCATTCGCGCCTGTCCGGCCTCGGCCAGGCAGGAACGGAACGCCTCACGGGTCAACCCGCAATAGGACCGTTCTCCGGGTGCAGCGACACCTTCACCTTTGGCGAGCTTCTCTTTGATCAGCTGCTCCGCGAAGTCGATCAGCAGGATCGCCGCATTTAGCACCGTCCCGAACAGCGCCAGGAAGCCCAGAGTTTCCATGAACCCGAGGGGAACACCGCGCAGGTACAAGCCGAGCATCGCGCCGATGACCGACAGGGGTACGGTCAGAACGATCAACATCGGCTTGACGGCGGAGTTGTACTGGAGCAGCAGACAGAACAGTACCAGCATGATGCCGACACCGAGCGCCACGGAGTTCGCGCGCTCACCGCGCACGGCTTCCTCCTCGATTCCACCGTTGACGATACGATAGCCGGCCGGTAACTGTACTTCGATGGCGTCGATCCGGGGCTTTAGCTGCGCCAGGATCTCGCGCGCCAGCATCCCGGGCTCGGGGCGCGCCTGGATTCGCAGGCTGCGTTCGCGCTGATAACGGGTGATCTGCACCGGCACGCGCGTCAGATCGAAGTCGGCCACTGAATCCAGCGGCACCTTGCCGGTGTATCCCTCCACGTAGGCGCTCTGGACGCTTTCCAGCGAGCGACGCTGCTCCGGCGGCAGCCGCAGCACCACCGGAATCTGGCGGTCTCCCTCACGGAACGTCGTCAGGTACTGTCCGCTGTAGTAGGCGTTCAGAGTATCCGCCACCGTTTCGTTAGTGACGCCGGCTATGTTGGCCTGGTCGGGCTTCAACTTCACATCGAACTGCAGCCCTCGGGCACCCCAACTGTCGTGCACATCCCACACGAGACCACTGTCGCGCAGCGCATCCTTGATCTGTTCGCCGTAGTGCCGCAGCACTTTCTCGTTGGCCAGACGTGGCCCGGTCAGCCGATATTCGATGGGAGACGAAACCGGCGTACCCATGACCAGCTTCTTGGGAACGATGCGTGCACCGGTGAGGGGGGGGACGTAATCGTCGCTGCCCGGCTCGCCGATGCCTGCCCATGCAGCGCGGCGGATATCCGTGACGTACGGCGCAACGTTGTCGCGATTAACTGCGTTGACAACGATGTTCGCGTAGTTTGGTGACGACGGTCCCGGGTTGAGACCCACGTAGAAACGCGGACCGCCTGTGCCGACATAAGCGGCGACGTTGTTCAGGCGTTCGACCGACTGACCCTCCGCGTCCGTCACCGGTACCCATTCTCCGTTTTTCCAGGTGACGCCACTCAAGCGGCGTACCAGCGTCTCTACCTGCTTCGTGATCTCGTCCGTGCGGTAGATCGGCGCCGTTTCCGGCAACCAGATGTCGACCACAAACTGGTTACGATCTGAGAAGGGAAAGAAAGAAGCCTTCACCGGCAGCATCAGCGCGGCGGCGAGCAACGCGAATGCCACACCGATGACCGGAATACGAGCAGCAATGGCGAACCGGCACACTGACGTGAACCAGCCTCCGCCCTGCGAATCGTTATTCGACGGGTGATCTGTCGGCGCCGCATCGCCCTTGCGGCCGCCACCCAGTTTCCCCCACACCCATGAGAACAGAGCGACGATGGGGAGTCGGCCATCCGACGGCGCCAGCAAGTAGCTGTTGAGGATCGGTGTCATCGTCATCGCGCACAACCAACTCACCAGCAAGGTGAGGGTGACGACTACCGGGAGGCTGAACACGTACTCGCCGAGATCGCCGGGCAGCACGAACACCATGGGTATGAACACGCCGATGGTGGTCAAAGAGGACCAAAGGAGCGAGCCGCCGACCTGATTGCAGCCCTCGATGACCGCTTGCTTACGCGCCAGCCCCTGATTCAGGAAACGGGTCGTGTTCTCACACGTGACAATCGCGTTGTCGACCAGCAACCCCAGGGCGACGATGAGCGCCGCCAGCGAGATTTGCTCGATCTGGATATCCCAAAGACGCATGAGTGCCATCGAGCTCAGCATGATCAAGGGGATCGACGCCGCGGTAACAAGCGCGACACGAAGTCCCGCGAGCATACCCAGGATCAGCAGTACCAGCCCTATCGCTTGCACCAGATTGCTGACCACATCATTGATCTTCTGCTGAACGAACAAGGGTGGATCGGATACTTTCTCAATCCGTATGTCCGGCGGCAGAAACGTCTCATTGGCCGTCGCCAGCAACCGGTCCACCGAGTCACCAAAGGCGGTGATGTTCTGACCTGGCTTCATGGTGAATGACAGCACAATGGCGTCGGCGGAGCCCTCGGTATCACCAAAGCGCACGAGCGAGTCGGGTGGATCGGCATAACCCCGGCTCACCTGGATCCGTACGTCACGGAGATGCACCGGCACTTCGAACGAAGGCGGCTGGCCCGGGTTCGCGTTTTCACCCGCCTGCAGGTCTCGAACGAACTCGGACAGTGTCTGACGTCCGGGCGACTCCGAACCTGCCGCCACCCGGTCGACGACCACTTGCTCTATCTCGCGCGTCGCGTCGAAGTTGCCGGACAGCCGTGTGTTGATGCGGTATTCGGAGGTGTTGAACACTCCCGCGGGGGCGATGAGGTTGCGTTGATTGAGCAGTTCTTCAAGCTCAGCCGAGCTGAGCTGGAGCTGGCTCCACACACCTGCATCGGTTTCGAGGTAAATGACTTCACGCTGCACGCCAAAAAGGTCCAGACGCGCCACGTACGCGGGCTCGGTCGTGATGGGAACTGTGTGTCCGTCCGGTCCCTTCTCGGCAGGCCGCAGCTCCATTAACCCGTCGCGCAGGCGCTTTGCGAAAGTTTCCAGCTCCCGCGGCGTGTAGCGCCGCTTCTCAGCGGATTCCGGATCCTGATAGAGCGCCAGAATCAGAGCCGCCGTGTCACCGAAGTTGTCGTCCACGGCCGGCGGTAAAGCGCCCTGCGGGAGCTCCGGCACGAGCAGGTCCATCTCGGCGCGGACTTTGGTCCAAAGGCTCTGGATGTCGGTTACGGCATCGATTGCCGTGACTTGCACGACCGATCGACCGACGTTGCTCCATGACTGCACACGGCGCACCTGCTTGATATTGGCTGCTGCCTTCTCGACCTTGTCGGTGACCAGCTCCTCGACCTGTTGCGCGGTTGCGCCCGGCCAATCGGTGATCACCATGGCTTCGCGGATAATGAACTCCGGATCCTCCCGCCGGGGTGCGTCGAGAAAGACGCTCAATCCCCAGGCGAACAACAGCAGGGCGAAACCGAAGACGATCGGTTTATGTTCGAGGGCAAACTTGGGAAGATTCATAGCGCGTACTCCACTTCGTTGGAGGCGTTGATCGCATCGCCATCACGCAAGTAATGCACACCGCCGACGATGAGTTTCATACCCTGGGCCAGCCCATCGTCGGCGACCGGCTCAATAGCCTGGAAAGTGCCGACGTTGGCGCCGGGACGAACATCGATCCGAACCGCTTGCTCTTCGCCGTTAGCCTGCTCTTCAACCGCGTAGACGAAATGGTCCGTACCGTCGTTGACGATCGATTCTGCCGGCACGTAAAAGCCCGCTGGCATACGACCGTGATGCAGATCGACGTTGACGAGCTGCCCTGGACGTAACAACCAGCGCTTACGCGAGAAAAACACCGAGTCGCCGTCTTTGACGTCGGGAGGTAATTCCCCGGCCAGTAGATCAGTACGCGGATCGAGACCACCGAGATCCGCGAGCTCCTGATAAGTGAAAACCTCCAGGTAGCGAAACCGACGACTTCCGGGCGTGACGCGTACCTTCTTCACTCGAAACACCGGGTCGAAGTCGTGCTCGAGGTCGGCGATGGCCAAGCCTTCCACCTTCCAGACGAAATAGCCACCGTCGTCCTTGCGCAGGGTTTCGATATTCGTGAAGAATGGCGCGGCGCCGTTGTCCAATTCCGATTCGAGATTCCAGATTCCGGGCGTGCGGTGAAAGTGCTTGCCTTCAAGCTCCGGCGGCAGACCGATCTCGATCTGGCGGGTGCGCACGAGCAGCGTGATCATGAACGCGCGGGTGGAGGCGTCGGCAACGGTATCCTTGTTCCAGACCCAGCCGTTGAGTGGTGCCTGTGCCCCATCGATGTACACCTTCATGAGGTCATTGAAGTTCACCTCCCGGTCCGTGTCCGGCGATACGGCGACCTGCACCTTCATGGGATCCATCATCTGGACGGTCGCCACCGGCTGACCCGGTTCTACGTAACCGCCCGGGATCACGTGCACCTTCGAGATCTGTCCGTTGAAGGGCGAGTAAAGCTCGGTATCGGCGAGATCAATCTGGGCCTGACGCAGCGCTTCGTTGGCTCCCATCACCTGGGCCTCGATGGAGGCAAGCTGGGCCGTCTTTTCATCTCCCCCGGAACGCGCCTGTGCGATTCTCGCGCCGGCCGCCTTGAACTGAGCCCGCGCGTTGTCGACTCTCACCTGAGCGCCGGCGCCCTGTGTCAACAGTCGCTCCTGGCGTTTTAATTCCGCTTGTGCGCGGTTGTACTCGGCCTGTATTTCTCTGATTTGACTGGGCGTCGTTTGCTCGATGGCGGTGCGTGTCGCCTCGGCTTCACCCTCTATGCTCATCACGCGGGCTTTTGCTTCCTCCACCCGCAGCCGGTAGCGTTCATTTTCGAGCGAGCCGATAAGAGTACCGAGTGCGCCCGCCTCACTGCCTTCGTCAATCACACGGCCTTGAACGTTGACGCCGGGCTCACGGACGTATTGGAGGCGACCGCCTACCTGAAAACCCACGAGTTCCTTCTTCCAGGATTCCACCGAACCGGCGATCAGCGACTGGCGGCTTGGATCGCTGTGCTTCAACGTCACGTATGAAACCGGTCTTGCAGGGGGTTTCACCGACTCACCGGTCTCAACGGAATCACAGCCCGTGATCGTCGCCCCAAAAAAGCAAAGCAAAAAGACGAATCCCCAGCGGTTGGCATTAATGGCTTGCGTGATCATTTCACTACCTCTCTTCGGTTCTAATCTGTCGATCCACATGATGTGTCTCCGCTGTGCTCGGCCGTCAACGGTCACTTTCCAAATTCGCGCTTCCGTCGATTTAGCTGTGGCGCAAGCTTTCACTTAAACGGTGAATCGCAGAAGTAAGTTACGGTGAGTTACTCAGAACTGATCCGTTCAGATCATCGAGCAGTTGCTTTGCATCGCGTAGATCCGGTGCACCGAAGCCTTCGGTGAACCAACCGTAGATGGCCGTCAACCGCTCGCGGGGTTTTTTCTTCTCGCGCTGTTGCCGCCATAGACGGCACAGACTAACGGTCGCCCGGAGCTCCAGGAGCCGTAGCTGGCGCTCGGCGGATAGGTGCACCGCTTTCTGGAAGCACGCCTCGACCTCGGACTCCGAGCCCTCGTTCTTCAACAGCACCTCGCCCTTGACCCGATAGATCTCGGGTTCGAACAAACGCTGGCGGTTTTCCGCCACGAGAGCGAGCGCGTCGTCCAATAGCTCCAAGGCCTCCCGCAAATTGCCATGGTCGGCTATGGCTTCTGCCAGCAACGTCAGCCAAATAGTCAGACCAGTCTCGGAACCGGTCGCCTGCCAAGCTGCCACGCCGTGGCGCAAGTGCTCGACTCCTTTGGCTTTATCGTCATTCCGTGACAATGCCCAGCCATGGAGAACAGCGCCCCCCGCTACCATTAGAGGGAATCCATGTTCGTTGCCAATGTCTCGCATCGAAAGGGCCAGGGGCATCGCCCGATCCGGCTCGCGCCGCGTCGCGTGAACGAGGGTTGCAAACTGGTAGGCAAGCGCGAGCGTATGCGGGTGCCCGAGTGACTGGCCGAGGCTCAGTGCCTCCCTGCTCTTTTCCAGGGCCTGCTCCGGAAAGCCGAGCAGCGCCAGCGTCCAGGATAACCATCCCATTGTGTCGACCTGGGGGTCATAACCGTATGAGAACTTGAGCTCGTCATGTTGCTTGCGATCGTACAGCGCGAGGGCTTGCTCGAAGTGGCCGCGCGCCTGGACCACGTCGCCGAAACTGAACAAGACGAATCCACGCAGGGTGTGCGCTTTCAGTTGCTCGGCAGACCCGCCGCACTGCTTCGCAATCGCGAGACACCGCTCAGCGATCTCCAGTGCGCTGTTCAACCTCCCGCTCACAAAATAAACGTCGGCAAGGCCGCAAAGCGCACCGAACAGCGCAGGTGAGTCACCGAGCTGTTCACAGAGCTCATGAGCTCGCGCAAAGGCTTGCTCGGTGTCGGGCGCAGCCCAACCTTTGCTCGCAATGTGCACGCTACCCAACGCGAGCTGCAGCCCCGTTTCCCATTGTCTGTTCTCGGCCGTGTCCGGGAGCGTGGCGAGCCCCTGAAGGGCTTGGGAGTAGTGATGAGTCGCCTCTTCGTTGGCCGAGCGCTGCACTGCCCGTTCACCCGCCTTTTGCCAATAGCCGATCGCGGATTCGACGAGCCCCGCCTCGGTCAGATGATGCGCGACGACCTCGGGCTCGGTCTGCGTCTTTTCCGGGAAGTGGTCTTGCAGCGCTTTTGCGATCTGCGCGTGCACGTGTTGGCGTGTGCTGCGCAGCAGGTTCTGGTACGCGGTCTCCTGTATCAGCGCATGTTTAAACGTATATGTCGCCTCTGGTGGAGTACCGCGCCGGAATAGCATTCCGGACTCGACGATTTGATCCAACGCCTGCGTGAGCCCCCCCGCACGCAACGGCGAAACTTCGGCGAGTAATGCGTAAGAAAACTCCCGACCGATCACAGCGCCCGTTTGCGCGACCTCCTTGACCGGCGCGAGTCGGTCGAGCCGCGCCATCAGGGAGTCGTGCAGGGTTGCTGGAATCGCAAGCGGCGGAAGGGGACCCGTCAGAGCAAAGTGCTCGCCTTGCTCGTTTAGCAGCCCGGATTCGAGGATGGTCTTAGTCAGCTCCTCGACGAACAGGGGCACCCCATTGGTTTTCTCCAGGATCTGTTGGTAGATCTGATTGGGTAGCGCTTTGCCGCCCGTAACTTTCTCAACCAGCGACGCACACTGTTCATGACCAAGCTTGCCGAGCGAAAGTGTGGTCGCGTAGGCCTCACCGGCCCAGCGCGACTCGTACTCCGGGCGAAACGTCAACAAGACCATCACTCGATGACGGTCGATCTGCTCGATTATTAGGCCGAGCAGCTCCTCAGTAGTAGGGTCGATCCAGTGAAGGTCCTCGACCACTAGCAATACCGGTTTCCCGGCTGCCAGGGTCTTTAGCTGGTCCACCAGGGCGTTCAGGGTACGGTCCTTTTGCTGCTCCGGGGTAAAATCGAGTGGCGGATAACGTTGTTCCGTGGGGATGGACAGCAAAGCCGCGATCAGCGCAGCATCCTGTGACAGATCACGGCTCGATTGCGCAAGCAGGCTTTCGAGTTTGTCGAGTTTCTCCGCTGGGGCATAGTCTCTTTGTAACCGTGCTAGTCGTTCCAGCTGATGAATAACCGGATACAAAGCGCTGTTAGCGTGATAGGGCGAGCACTGGTAATGCCAGCTAATATGCGACTCACCGCGCAGTCGCTCTCTTAACGCAAGGGCCAAGCGGGACTTACCGATGCCTGGCTCCCCTGAGATCAAAACGACTCGGCCTTCGCCCTGTTTGGCCCGGTCCCAGCGGCGTAGCAACAGCTCAAACTCTTCGTCTCGCCCCACCAAAGGCGTCAGCTCCCCGGTGCGCACTGCCTCGAAGCGACTCTTACCATCGGCTGCGTACATCACCCGGTAGGCATTCACGGGGGCGGCAATACCTTTTAGTTCGTGCTGGCCGATGTCCTCGTAGGCAAACAGTGCTCCCGACAATTTGTAGGTTTCCGGTGCAATGAGCACACTGTTGGGCGCCGCCAGTCCTTGCAGTCGTGCTGCCAGGTTAGGGGTCTCTCCCACCACCGCGCTTTCCTGCGACGCACCCTCGCCAATGAGATCACCGACGACCACCGGCCCGGTGGCAATCCCCACCCGAATCGCAAACTTGAAATCGTTTTGGTCGGCGAACTGCTCACTCAGCTCATCCATCGCTTGTAGTAAGGCGAGGCCCGCGTGCACCGCACGCTCAGCATCGTCTTCATGGGCTCGCGGGTAGCCGAAATACGCGAGAATCCCGTCGCCCATGTAGCGGGCCACATACCCTTCATAGCGCTCGATGGCGAGCTTGCAGGCGTCCTGATAGGCGAGATTCATAGTGCGCAGATCCTCAGGATCGAGCTGCTGCGAAAGTTCGGTCGAACCCACGAGGTCGCAGACCATGACTGTCAGTTGGCGGCGTTGGGCGTCGGTCACCTCAGCTGGAGCGCGGGTGGATCGAACCTCAGGACGGTAAGCGGGCGGCGTTTCTGGAGGGTCTTTAGAGTCCAGCGCCGCGATGGCTTTGAGGAGTTTCTTACGGTGGCCGAGTGTGACACCGAGCTCCTTGAGATCGGCGTCGGTCAGCTCGGGCAGAACATCCGCGTCGATGTCATTTGCAGAAAAGACGGAGGCGTAGTCTGCTAAACCAAGCTTGTCCAACCATCTAGTGACGATGTCCGACATCTGGGTCACCCCAAAGGCCTTGACGTCTCAACATGTTTCACTTCCGTTTACCTCAACGGATCAGAGGTAACGCCGACCGCGCTCGCAAGCGAGTCTTTTCTCATGGGCCTTGCCAACTCTTTTTGCAGCGTCATGAATTTTCTCTGCCAGTCGACCAATTTGCGGATCTGCGGCACGCTCAGCGTCGGATACGCGCAATAAAAGCCGAGGGTTTGAATCTGCCCCGAAGCGATAAACTGCATCAGTTCGGAGACCGGCTCGGGCGCCGGGCAGCCAACACAATGACGCCAGATGTTATGGCTGAAGTCGCTACGGATCGCTAAGCGAGCAAAAAAATCGTCCAACTGGCCGACAAAATCGCTGCAGAACACGAGTCTATCGCCGTCGATGACAAACCACCTCGCGAAGTGAACCTCCTCCAGCGTGCTGATAACCTCTCGGCCATTCGGCGAAGCCAGAAACGCCCTGATGCGCTCAACTCCTCCAGGTTTGAGCTCGTGCATAGTGGTCAACTCGGAAACGCCACCTTCGAGGTGGATCGCTTGAAATTTCGGCGCCAAACGCTCGGGCGTTGAGTTGTTGGCTTTGGCCACGGTTGCTCCCGTCCATCGGTCAGCCACTAGCGTAAAAAATAGTGAGGCTGATTTCGTAGTAAGTTACGGTGACTTACGTGGCTCGAAGAGCTCGGCTCAGCGTTTCGAGATATCGGTCAACAACGCCCCAATAGTCGCGCTGCAGCGTTCGTTGACCAGCGGTGGCCAGCCGTTTGCGATCGGCGCCCAAGAATTTCGAGCGCGGTGTGGCCTAAAACTTTGCCGACACCGACAACGCACCGAAGCGGTCGGGAACATCCTGGGCGTCGAACTCGCGAGTACGATAAACGTAGGTGTAGGCCAACCGCCAGCCGTCCACAGTGACAGCCAGACCCGCCTGCAGATCGGCCACTACGGGTTTTTTGTCAACGCTCGCGCTGTCCCTGAACGTGTTGCCGTCAAGAAAAATATTGTGCGCCACAGGGCGTCCGTCGACGCCGAGAAATGCGTACCAGCGGAACTCGCGTCCGTTCGGCGCAAAATAGGCCGAGCCCGGCAGGCTCGGGCGAATGCGCGGCGGGCCGGCGTCGCAGTCGAGCGCGGTGCCGAGCCTGAGGGTAAGGCCAAGGTTTGCGTAGGTGGCGACATTACCAAGGCTAAGCCCGACGTGAGGAGTCAGATCCAACGCGTAGCCGTCAAGCCCGAGCTGCCAGCGGCGCGGCCAACGCCGCTCGGCCACCAGTTCCAGGCCCGGCTCATCGCGAAGCTGTGCGTCCCAGCCGCGGCTTTCGGATGAGCCGATCCAGTCGTGCATCAGCTGCTGCGCCTCCTCGCCGAGCGCTGATGGGCCCACCACGCCGACGTGTAGCAGCCAGGTATCCAGGTGGTGGTCGCTCTCGGCGACCACTGCCAACCCGCCGTACAGCCAGCCCGCGTAAGGACGTTCGTCGCTTGGTGCGGTGCGCGCGCCGTTGTCGCTCGGCGTAAAGATCGACTGGCCAAACATATACCCCGCTCGCAGATTCGTTTCAGCGTGAATGCCGGGTAGCCTATGCGCGATGCTGTCCAGCCAGCCGGACAGATCACCGCGCGCGCTTAAATACGAGAGCTGCAGGCCGCTGGTGTAGTGACGGTCGGTGCCGCCAAAGATGTCGTTCTCGACCAGCAGATTGTAAGTGCCGTTGCTTAAGTCGCGCGCGGCAGCCGGTGCGCCCGCACAAAGCGTGCAAGCGATGAGCGCTGCCAACCACCGTCTTGCTGTCTGCATGGCACGGATCCCGCGGACTCAGCCGTGCACAAGGAGATAATCGCGCAGCGAACTGCGTACCGTGCGCCAACATCTTTCGTCGACGCGCAAGTGTTCTCCGATGTTCATGACTGGCCTCCCGGCGTGGTCGTTGACAGGGCGCACTAGTAGTTACGGGTGGTGTTTCTAAGACCCCTACCCGATCGCAAAAAAGACAGGGTTCAAAAGTGCGCCTGATGGCGGCGTCGGAGAAGTCAGTTACGGTACGTATCACAACGTCTGTCACGTTAAGTGGTAGCGAGCAGCCCTTTGGTTTTTTTAATGATTTGTTAATGGACTATACTTACATAGCCATAATATATTCATAGTCTTACTCGCAGTGCGCAATCCTCGGTGCGGAGATAGACACCATGGCGGCCAAGAGCATAACGAGCCGCGCCGGTGACGACTCTGGGAAGGACCTGAGCGGCGCGATATCGACACCAGAGCTGATACCGGACGCCGTTCGAGCGGAGCTAGAGCGTATTCTGGTCAGCCCGGAGTTCGTGAACGCGGATCGTATTCAACGATTTCCGCGTTTCGTGGTGGAAGAAACGTTGGCCGGCCGGGCCGGACACCTCAAGGGCTATACGTTGGCGATTGAGGTTTTTGATCGCGACGCATCGTTTGACCCAAATACCGACCCCATCGTTCGGGTCGAGGCAGGCCGGTTGCGTCGGCGGTTGGAAAAATACTATCTGAGCGAGGGTCGGGATAACCCCATCCATATCGAAATTCCCAAAGGCAGGTACGCGCCGACGATCCAAGCGCGCGTCCCCAGTTCTGATGTCTGCGCTGCAGACGATACAGCAGCGGCTCCGGCAACACCGCCGTCAATAGATGGCGAACAGCGACAGGTCGACGCAAGCCCAACTTCGGTTGCGGCGCTCTCACTGGCTGTGCTGCCGTTTCAAAACCTGAGCGATGAGTCCCAGCGCGACTCGTTCTGCGACGGTCTGACCGAAGAGGTCATTACCGGGCTGGCGCGTGTGCCGGCGCTGTCGGTCATCGCTCGCATCACGATGTTGCAGCACCACACGCGCGCGGTCGATGTTCGCCAGTTGGGTGGTGAGCTGGCGGTGCGCTATGTGTTGCAAGGCAGCATGCGGCTCGCCGGGCAACGCCTGCGGATCACAGCCCAGCTGATAGACGTCTCGGACGGTGCACACGTGTGGGCGGACAACTTCGACTGCGAGCTGACCGGTGACGAAATCGCACTGCAACAAGACCTGACCGAGGCCATCGTCACGGCGCTGGCTCAGCGTTTCGATATCCGTCAAACCGGCGGTTCGGCGCAATATCGACAGCCCGTGTCGGCCTCGAGTGTCGGCCCCGAACGGCGCCAGGTAACAGTGTTGTTTTGCGATCTGGTTGGCACGTCCGAATGGTCCGGCACACTGGATCCGGAGGATTTCCTGCAGGCAATCCAGGCCTACCACGCCGTGGCCAAAACGATGATTGAGCGGTATCGGGGCGTCATTGCCGGGTATATCGGCAATGGCCTGATCGTCTATTTCGGCTTCCCACAGGCGCACGAAGACGACGCCGAACGGGCGGCGCGGGCCGGCCTCGATATAGTGCACACGGTAACAACCTTGCGACCGCTTCCCGACCTTGCTTTACAAGTCAGCGTTGGCATCGCGACCGGCGAAATGGTGATAAGCAGCAGCAAGGAACAATTAGTGGGCGGGGAACCGAGCCTGGCAATGGACTTGCAGGCGCTGGCGGAACCCAACAGCGTCGTGATCGGCCCACGCACCTACCGGCTGGCCGGCGGGGCGTTCGAGTATATCGACCTAGGTACCCAGTCGCTCAAAGCTATCGTCGAGCCGGTACATATTTGGCAGGTGGTGGGCGCACGAGCGGTCGCGAGCCGCTTTGAGGCGGCCAGCACCGCCGGCAACCTCACGCCGTTGGTCGGGCGCGAGCAAGAGATTGCACTCCTGCAGGAACGTTGGCGGCAGGCCACGGATGGCGATGGCCAGGTCGTGTTACTCATCGGCGAGCCGGGTATCGGCAAGTCGAGAGTGGCGCAAACCCTGCGCGAGCGCCTGGCCGAGCACCCCCATACCCAGATGCGGTACCAGTGCTCGCCATACCACGCCAATAGCGCGCTCTACCCAGTCATCAGACCGTTGGAGCGGGCATCCGGATTTCAGCGCGATGATCGTGCCGAGGTCAAGCTGGATAAACTGGAAGCGCTGCTGGCGCAAACTTCCGACCACGTCGCCGATGTGGCGCCGCTGTTTGCGAAGCTGTTGTCGCTGCCGCCCGTGACACGCTATCCACCACTAGCCCTCAGCGCCGAGCGCCAGAAGGAACGGTTACTTGAAGCGCTAGTCGAGCAGGCATCGGCGCTGGCGGCACAGCAACCGCTGCTGGTGATTCTGGAAGACGCCCATTGGATCGATCCCACCACGTCGGAGCTGTTGGACAGAGTGATCGACCAGGCACAGAACGAACGATTGCTACTGCTGATTACCGCCCGACCTGAGTTTGCGTCATCCTTGGACGGTTATGCACACCTCACTACGCTAACGCTAAACCGTCTCGGGCGGCACCAGTGCGAAGTCTTGATCGACCAACTCACTCAGGGCAAACCGCTGCCGGACGAAGTGCGACAGCAGATCCTCAGCAAGACCGATGGTATCCCCCTGTTTGTCGAAGAAGCCAGCAAGATGGTGCTGGGATCCAGGCTGCTGCAAGAGCACGGCGACCGTTATACCCTCGCAGGTTCGTTACCGTCGCTGGCGGTACCGGCCACGCTTGCTGATTCGCTGACCGCACGGCTCGACCAGCTAGGGCCAGTCAAGGATGTTGCACAGACGGCCGCTGTTGTCGGCCGGGAGTTTACGCTGGAGCTGCTAACTCAAGTATCGTCATTGTCTGAGCCCAGTCTGCGCGACGCGCTCGGGCAGCTGGTGGATACTGGGCTTATCCTGCGCCGTCGTGGCTCGCGTCAGAGTTATGTGTTCAAACACGCCTTGGTTCAGGAAGCCGCCTACCAACAACTTTTACGCAGTTCGCGCCAGCAGCTGCATGCGCGCATCGCGCAGGCGCTGGAGACGAAGTTCCAGGATACCCACAACAGTGAGCCGGAGCTGCTGGCGCAGCATTACACCGGCGCTGGGCTCACTGAGGCCGCCATCAAATACTGGCTTATGGCTGGGCGGCGAGCGATGCAGCAGTCGGCGAATGCCGAAGCCGTGCATCATTTAAACCAGGCCCTCGAAATACTAGGCACGCTGCCGGTCACCCAAGAGCGCCATCGGCAAGAAATCGAGCTGCAACTGACCCTCGGTAGTGTCTACATCGCCAGTCGGGGTTTCGGGGCGCCGGAAACGGCGCGCGCGTTCAATCGAGCCCGCGAGATCTGCAAGCAATTCGGCGACTCACCCGAGCTTGTCCCGAGCCTTGTCGGCGTCGCGGACGTCCACTTCGTCCGCGGTGAATTGAAGCAAGCGCGAGAGATCAGTGATGAATGTCAGGCGCTGGCGGAGCGTTCAGCGGATTCGGATCACCTGGTAAAGACGCACAATCTACAAGGTTTTGTCTTGTTCGGCTTGGGGAAGATAAACGAAGCCCGTAGCCATCTCGAACAGTGTTTGCAGTTATACGATCCGGAACGACATAGCGAGCTCGCGTCACGGTACGGATACGATCCGGCGGTGGATTCTCTGGGATGGTTGTCGTGGATCCTTTGGTTACAAGGGTATCCGGATCAGGCGCTGGCGATGAGCCGGCAAGCGCTGCGGTCGGCGCAGAAACTTTCGCACCCACAGTCGTTGGCCCTAGCCAAACACTTTACCCTCTGGGTTCATGCCTACCGGCGGGAGCCAAAACTCGTCCTGACGTTGGCTGAAACGCAGATAGCCAGTTGTGCTGAGCTAGGGTTTCCGTTCTTCCTGGCGGCGGCGACTGCGCTGCGTGGCTGGAGTTTGTCCGAGCTCGGTGAGGTGCAGGAGGGCATTGCGGAGATGAGCCATGGCATCACTTTGTATCGTGACACCGGCACGACGTTTAGTCTCGTTCGCTATCTTGGACTGCTCGCCCGCGGGTTCGAAAAGGCCGGTGAGGTGACAGACGGACTTGGGATTCTGGGCGAGGCATTGGCTTTGGTCGAGAAAAACAACGAACGCTATTTTGATGCCGAACTTCATCGCCTCCAGGGTGAACTCCTGCTGGCTCAGGACGCAGCCGAAGCCGACGTTGAAAGTTGTTATGACAAAGCCCTCATACTGGCTCGGGAGCAAGGGTTGAAGTCGCTGCAGTTACGCTCGGCCCTAAGCCTGAGCCGATTCTGGCGCAATCAGCATAAGAAAAAGAAAGCACGCGAGCTGTTGTCACAGACTTATGAATGGTTCGGCGAGGGTTTCGAAACATCCGACCTACAAGAGGCTAAGGTCTTGCTCGATGAGCTCGCTTGACGGCGCGCTATGGGCTGAGATGCGTCCAAAAGACTAGAACCTATCTCAAAAACGGATCTTTTTCGCGCAGGGGGTGTCTTCGGGTCGCTCAAATGCCCGTGTATTTGTGATAGTCGGCACTAAATCCTACGATCGGATCGCGCCTTGTCGCACGGACGCGGCGCCATGGGTCACGGCGGTCGGCGTCGTCATCGTCACGACGCAGCTTGCGCTATTCGACACTTCATGGTCGATTGTAGTGGGTGGGATTGCCGGGGCCCTAGCCCGCATTTCTCACCACGGGGCAAGATATGCGGGCTAGCCGTAACTCCGGCCGCTGATTAAATTAGAGGGAAAGTTCCAGGCAGTCTTTCATGGCGACCCGGCCCTCGTCAGTCAATTTAATCACCCTTCGACGGTTTGTGCGTCTAATCCACTGATGGGTGAAAGCATAGCCTGTGAACGCGGCACCAAGTGCACCTGACAAGTGTGGTTTGCGTTCGCTCCAGTCCAGGCATTGTCGAGCAAACAACCGCCGTTTCGATCTTACAATGCCTACGTCGATTCCCAATTTGACAAAGAAAGCTTCGCCACTGCTCGTAAGTTTGTAGTCCCGGCGGTTGGGCATCAGAAATCGCTGGCTGACCAGTGCGCTGGTAATAGCCACCCCCAGACGACCGGCCAGATGGTCGTAGCACAAACGCGCTTCTCCTAGCGCCTTCGATTTGAGGGCGACCAGACGCTTTGAGTCAGCGCGGCTTTGGGCAAGATGAAAAAGGGGTTCGAT
>JBPCXK010000610.1:0-4057 GCA_051008635.1 Gammaproteobacteria bacterium | reverse complement strand
ATCATCTCGCCCCGTGATGAGAAACGCGGGCTAGGCTTGGATTCCGGGCGTGACGCGTTTTTGCGTTCTATGCGCGGATATTATTCTTGATAGCGACCGGCGTCAGCGTACCACGGATATGACGAGCAGGCGTTGCAGTGCTGCCTGCGCGCCGCATCTACAGGAGGTCTTGCTCCGCGGCTACCCTGCTGAGCGGCACCGCCTGCTCGGCGGTTTGCGACTCGGCCCGCTGCGCGGCAGCAAAGATCTGCCGAATTCTGCGCAGCGCCTTGTCGGGACGCAGGTAGACTTCGGTGTAGCCTTCGTCCGGATAGTCGAACATCTGCTGCTGCTTTTCGAGCGCCCAGAGATCCTCTTCGACCACGGCCGGAAACATCTCGACCACACGCCTGGCCGCGGACTTGCTCGGATCGCCCTTCGACATGTGATCAGCCTTGCAGCTCACACGCCAGCGCCAGATGTGGTTCTTCTCATCAACCGGCGTGTGCGTGTGGCATAGCACGTAGCCGCGCTCGGCGTCGGTACCGAGTTGGCCCGGAGGCGCAACGTGCATCTCCACACGGGTGAGTCCGGGACAAACCATGCAGTGCGTGTGTTCGCGGTCCACTACGTCGTAGACAAACCAGTCGGCGAGGAAAGGGGGTTGTTCGTAATTCTGAACTTTCCTGATCGTCTTGACGAAGCGATTGCCTTGCTCCTCACCTTCGACCATTTCCACCGGGATACGGCTGTTGGCGGCATCGCCGATGTTGCCGTCATGCAGGGGATAAAAGTGCGAGATGTCGAGGAGGTTTTCGATCAACAAAAGATAATTCGCGGGTACATGCATCGGCTCCGACCCGATGGATTCCCATTCGTCGTCAGCGAACTCCGGCGTGCGCGGCGGGCGGGCCTCGCTCGCCCGTTGTGGGTCTCCAGGCCACAACCATACGACGTTGTCTTGCTCAATCAGAGGGAAGGGCCTGAGCTTCGCCTGGGGGGGAACGAAACCGTCAGGATGCGCCGGCACCGTTACGCACTGCCCGGCATCGTTGTAGCACAAGCCATGGTAGGCGCACTCCAGCGTTCCGTCGGGCATGATTCGACCCTCGGACAGCGGCATGCGCTTGTGCGCGCAACGGTTGTCAAACGCCACCACTTTACCCTCCGCCGTACGCCACACCACGATGGGTCTTCCAGCGACCGTGAGACCGTTGAGCTGTTCCGTCCCGAACTCATGAGAAAAACCGATGACGTACCAGGTGTTGCGGATATAGTGGTAGGGAATCATAGCGTTTCTCCTTGGAACTTCGTCGCGGTACTGGTTTTCTTTTCCAGTCCAGGGACGACAGGGATATGGATTCGAGCGACATTTATCAATAAAGACACTTCAGGTATTTCGATTGATCCTGACCCGGCATAGCCGGAACCAAAGATGTGCCTCTTCAACGGCGGCTTTACCACCCCTTGCCCACCGCAACGCCGGCGTGTGAGGCGCGCGGCCGTGGACAAGGCGTGGAAAAGCCCGCCTTGCTTGTGCGCGACCGCCGGCTGAAAATTCTTGGTATTGTTGTTCAAGATTTCAGTGGTAAGGTACTAACACCCCAAAAGGTTCGCGATGCCGGGCAGTTACAAATCCAGAACCAGCTCGTGAGAGCGCGAGCGCGCGCAACAGATCAACACATAGTTGCGCCTGTCGTCGTCATCGAGCACGATGTCACGGTGCTCGGGCTCACCCTCCAGGTAGCGCGTCATGCATGTCCCGCAGTGACCTTCCTCGCACGATGTGTCGATGTGAAAACCGTGTTCGCGTAGCACTTGCACGATGGATTTGTCCTGAGGCACGGTGAACACCTGATCCGAGCTTGCAACCCGGACTTGAAACTCGGCATCACCCGAAATCGCCGTGGACACTTCTTCAGGCACAATGAAATACTCGCAGTGGAGGTTTTCCGGCCAGCTGATATCCAGGATATTGAAGGAATCAATTATCATTGCAATCGATAATACTTGAACCTGATACTGCGAAAAACCTGGACTATTGGCAGTGCCAAGACGGAGGAAATCTGAACAATGACCACCCGATCCAACGCACGTTTACGGCTCGTTGAACGCGACGAGGCGGCGGCGCGTCTTCATCCGCTTTATGACCGCGCCGATGCGGCTATGCGCGATGGCCAGATGCCGGGCCCAACGCTTTTCGGCAACCAGATTCGGGCATTGGCACATAACCCGGCACTGCTGGCAGCGCTCACCCAGGTCTACAGCGCCTTCGCAGAGACCGGTTCGGTCGATCGCAAGCTGGTGGAGATGGGGATTCTCATCGTCTCACGCGTTAACGCGTGTCAGTACTGCGTGCACCATCACGCCCCGCTTGCCCACGGGGCAGGACTCACACAGCCGCAACTCGAAGCTATCCAGAAAGACGAGTGGAATGACAGCGTCGAATTGTGGAGCGAGGAGGAACGGCTTGTCATTCGCTATGCCGAGCAGATGACGACTGCGCCACACGCTATCCGCGACGAGCTCTTTACCCAGATGAGGGCACGCTTTACCGATCGGCAAATCGTAGAACTGACGCTGCGCTTCGCACTTTGTTCCGCGTGGAATAAGTTCAACGACGCCTTGCAGCTCGATACTGAGAGCGCGGTACAGCAAGCGTTTGCGGAGCTGGGTGTTTAGTTAAGTACCCGCGACTGCACTGCGCTTTTACGATAGCCCGCGCCAGCGGGCACCCTGATCTTCCCCCCGTCTGCAAAGGGGGATTGAGGGAGCCCCCGCGGCCGAGCGGAAAACAATTGCCGCTCGACAGAGCGGCACTTTGACCTTCCCCCTTTTCCAAAGGGGGATTGAGGGGGATTTGCGAAAGTTTCCATTCTGTGAATCCCCCAACCCCCCCTCGGAAAGAGGACAATCAGACCATCGGCACATGCGTGGGATGCGATTTGACGCGCTCCAGCCACGCGCGTATCGCGGGATACTCGCCGAGATCGAACCCACCCTCGTCGGCAACGTGCGTGTACGCGTATAAACCGATGTCTGCGATCGAGTAACGATTGCCGACGAGATATTCATGCGTGGTCAAACGCTTCTCCATGATATCCAGCGCAGCGCATCCGGGGCCGCGTTTTTGTTCCAGAAGATCTTTATATTCGTCCGGCTTTTTCAGGTAGTGCAGGTAGAATCGGGAAGTCGCGATGTACGGCTCGTGACTGTACTGCTCGAAGAACAACCACTCGAGCACGCGCGCGCGCTCCAGGTCAGCTTCCGGTAACAAGTCGGAACCCTGCGCAAAGTAATACATGATCGCGCTCGATTCCGACATATACACATCGCGCTCCAGCTCGACGAGCGGAATCTTGCCGTTGGGATTTTTCGCCAGAAACTCAGGCGTGCGCGTCTCTTTGTTCAGGACGCTGACTTCCACCCACTCGAACGGCTTGTCGAGATGGGTCAGCACGAGCTTGACTTTGTAGCAATTGCCGGACTGACTGTCGCCGTAGACCTTTATCATTTACCCACCTCACGAAGCGGCACATCAGGCACCCAGACATATCCGTCCGGGTCGACGAGAAACACCTCGCGCAAACCATGGGGCTTGTCAGCGGCGCCGTCGAGCACGATAAACTCGAGACGACGCGCATTTACCTCCGCCTGGTCGGGGTCGCAACCATGCAGGCGCAGTTCCGCACCTGCCCCGCGCGCTTCCAGCCCGGCAACCACACCGGTCATGGGGTGATCTTTGTAAGTGTGATCGGCGTGCAGCATCCATTCGGCGCCGCAAGCACGCAAGACCGCGAAGTCCGGGTCGCTGTACACCACCTCAGCTCCCAGCACTTCGCGCTGAAACACGAGCGAACGTTCGATGTCGTTCACGAGCAGGTTGACGGAAAGCCCACGCAGCGAGCGGCCGTACTCGTCTGCGGGCATCCAGGGATCACTGGTGCGAAGTTTCATTGACGCCGCCTCAAAATTGGTTCTCTTTTTTGTAGAAGCGGGGTCGGCCGCGAACAGAAAACGCTTGTTTTGTTTTCGACCGAAACCGCTCCCCCCAAAACCCCCTGCACCTTTCCCCGCG
>JBPCXK010000609.1:0-5188 GCA_051008635.1 Gammaproteobacteria bacterium | reverse complement strand
CTACAAGGGAAGCCAGGCGGCCTGCGCGTTCGCGTCATCGGTTCGCTCGGAGGGAGCTTCAATCGTCGTGACCACGTGACTCCGTACGCTGAAAGTCTGTTGAGCAGGGCGAAAGGTTTGCCGATTGAGTTTCTTGGTTTTATCAACAACAGGTCGGACGAGTTCAAGCTCAATGTGGCGGCGGCAGACATCATGGTTGCTCCGTCGCTCGTCGAGCCACAGGGGCTCGTCGTGCTCGAAGCGCTCGCGATGGGCAAGCCGGTCATCGGTAGTGATACGGGCGGCATAAGTGAAATGATTACCGGCGAGGTCGGCTTGCTGTTTCCGCCCGCAGACAGCGCGGCGCTGGCGCGTAGCATCCAGGTTCTGCGCCACGATCGGTCCCGATTGCGGGCCCTCGAAGCCAACTGCCGGCGCTACGTCGAAGCCAATTTCTCGTGGCGGCAGGCAGCGCAGAGCTACCTTCGGGTGTTCGCCGCGCATCAGCCTGCGTTGCAGTATTCCACACGTGCGCCGCGTGCCCGCAACGTCACAATGGCGCCCCACAGACACAAGGAGGGACATGTCCAATGACTAATCGCCACGCGGGGAAAACCGTTATGGTGGGCCTTGACGGTGTTGATTTGACGCTGGTCGAACGATGGGCGCAAGAGGGGCATCTTCCCTGCCTCCAGGGTTTCCTCGACTCCAGTCATCTCATTGAGACGTCGTGCCGCTCTTTGCCAGGCTCGGAGTGGGCCAACTTTGCGACTGGTGTCAGCCCCAGCAAGCATGGATACGTCCACGAGACACAGATAGAGACCGGCAGCTACGAGAATGTTGCAATTCACTCCGACCATGTGGCTGCAGAACCGTTTTACAAGTTGTTGAGTGAGGCGGGTCATCGCTGCGCAATTCTCGATGTGCCGGGCGATCACCCGCTGCCGTCGATCAATGGCCTGCAGGTGATCGATTGGGGTACGGAGTTCCAGCTTTGGAAGTTTGATACCCAACCCTCAGAATTCCGCCAGGAACTGCTCGAGCACGTCGGTAAACATCCGTTCACGAATTACCCGGGAACGCAGACGAACGATCAATCGTTGCGAGAGTTGAAGGTCGCTCTCGAGCGGGGCATCAGGCTCAAAACTGATCTTGCACATTATGTGATGCGCAAGAGCGATTGGGATTTCTTTTTCGTGAGCTTGTGTGAGGGTCACAAGGCCGGACATTTTTTCTGGAAGTTTTGGGACGAGCAACACCCTGACCATGACTCGTCGGATCCGCACCTCCGCAGTGCTCTGCTCGATATCTACAAGGCAATGGACCGTGGCTTGCAAAGTATTGTGGATGCGCTCGATCCACTGGACAACGTAATCCTGCTTGCGGACCGTGGCATGAGAGCAAACCATCGCGGAGACCATTTGCTCAATGCGGTGCTCCAGCGGCTCGGCCTGTTGACAGACAAGAAGGCAAAAACCGGCGCCAGGAGCAGTGAGGCCTCCGAAACCCTCAAGGGCAGTGCCGTGTGGCGATCGGTTCCGCTGCGTCGGGAGTTGAAGCGCTTCGTGCCGTTGCGGTTGCGGGCTTTCGCACGCAAGCTGCTGGGCTCGCCGCAGCTCGACTGGGAGGGGACTCAGGCGTTTATGCTGCCGAACGTCGGCAACAGCTACATCCGCATCAATCTCGCGGGCAGAGAACCCCGGGGCACCGTGCAGCCGGGTGAACAATACGACAAGCTGCTCGCCTTTATTGAAGCAGAGATGTATGCCCTGATTAATCCGGCTACCGGTCGCCCGGCGGTCGAGGACGTATCGTTCCCGAGAAGGCTGTATCCTGGGCCCCTTGCGGACGATCTGCCCGACGTCGCCGTGGTCTGGCGCGCGGAAGCGCCGATCAGGGAGTTGACGTCGCCGGCTGTCGGACTCGTTCGCGGAGATTTTCCGGAACGGCGGTCCGGCAATCACACGACCACGGGATTCGTGCTGGCGCGGGGCCCTGCTTTCGTGCCAGGCGCCAGCAGGCGAGCAGGCGATTTGCGCCAGCTCGCGCCTACCGTGCTGAAGATTCATGGCCACGAGGTGCCGGACAGCTACGAAATGGCGTCCCTGGGCGCAATCATGGCCGGCGCCGCCACCGCGCAGACCCGCACGCCCAGGCAGGCGGAGCACCGCCCCCAGGTACCTGTGTGACATCGCCGGGCGGGCTGCAGCCTGTTTTGGCCCGACGAGCAGTTGTGAGAAACTGTGCAGGCAGGTGAGCTGGCGAACGCCGGCGCGTAAGACACACCCAACTCGGCTACCGATGATCAATGCGGTTCAGCACCACGCGTTCAAAACGGGAATGACATCAGCGAAACGGGTATGAAACTGATCGTTTATCTGCTGCTGATCTCTCTGTTTGTCACGGAGTACATTGCCGGGCTGGCCGGCTCGGCCGGGCGCGCCATTGCCTGGGTGCCGGAGATGCTATCGCTCGCCGCGCTGATCCTCATTGTTCTGCGGGTGATTGCGACCAAGCAATTTCTGGTGCACCCGAAATACGTTGTCTTTTTCGCCCTGTTTGTGCTTCACGTCATCGCTGGCGTCATATTGAACGCGGTGCAGCCCGGCGCCATCGTTCAGGGGCTGCGAGTGTATCTGAAGTTTTTCCCGTTTTTTCTGCTACCGGCCGTTTATCTGTTTTCCGATCAAGAGATGAAGAATCAGCTCAGGCTGATCCTGCTACTCGCAGTCCTGCAGTTCCCGATCGTAATTTATCAGCGGTTCGTGCTGTCGGCGGGCCTGGAAACTGGTGATTATGTTGTTGGTTCGCTGGGCGTCTCTTCTATCTTGTCGATCTTTCTGATTTCCACCGTAGCGGTGTTGCTGCCGTTTCTCCTGAACAGGAGGCTAAACCCGATCCTGTTCGTTGTGCTGCTGTTCCTCCTGTTGGCGCCCACCACGCTCAACGAAACCAAGGGCTCATTTTTCCTGCTGCCGTTTGCTTTCGTCGTGCCTGCGATCGCGTTTGCGGCGGCTCGAAGGCGGATCATGATCGTGCTGCCGGTGCTGGCGGCCGGGACGCTGCTGATGGCAGCCTTCTTGTCGGTCTACAACTTGTCGCTGGGGTGGAGAGAGCAGGGCAGATCGCTCACCGAGTTCCTCGACGACAAAAAGTTTATCGAATACCTCTATCGCGAGTCGGAAGGCAACAAGGCGTTCATGGAAAAGGCGGTTGAGGACGAGGTGGGCAGGATAGACAGCTATATCCTTGCGTGGAAGACATTGTCGAGGGATTTCTCCAAACTCTTGCTCGGGCTCGGCATCGGTAATGTTGGCCCGAGTTTTTCCAGGTATCTCAAGGGGGAGTATTCGGAGAGGTACGCTCATCTTGGGCCCAAGATATCCTCGATCAGCTATCTGATGTGGGAGGTTGGCCTGATTGGCCTCGCGCTTTCGCTGCTGGGATGCTACCTGGTCTTCGGCGATGCTCGCCGCCTGGCCTTCGCGCCGGGCGTCGCCGGCACGTTCGCACAGGGCTGGCTCGCTGTGGTAGTCATTTATGTTCTGTCGCTGGCGTACAAAAATATTCTTGGATTCAACGTGATCGGCTATCTGTTCTGGTATTTCTCGGGTTACGTGGCGGTGAACGCCTTGCAATGGCGTATGCAGCCGGCGCCCGAGCGCGAACCGCCGGCGCCTGCGGTAGCCACCAGCCACTAATTCTTCCTGGCCGCAGCGGGGAAGATGCAAAGTCTGGGCTGGTACTGGAACCGTCTGAATCGCATGTCGCCGGCGGAGGTTGCGTATCGCGCCCGCAAGGCGGCTGTCAATCATGCGCAACGCGTGGGGCTGCTGGCAGCGAACAAAGTTGCGGCGCCCGACCTCAGTCGCCCGCAAGACAAGTGGCTGGCGGTAGCGCCCGATATAGACCCGAAGCCCTATGTCGACGCCGCGGAGCAGGTTATCGACGGGAAGATCCGCGTGTTCGCCCTGGCAGACGCGCAGCTTGGGACACCGCCGCGCTGGAATCGCGACCCGCGCACCGGCATCGAAGCACCGTTGTTGTTCGGCAAGAGCATCGATTATCGCGACGAGCGTGTCGTCGGCGATATCAAGTATTTGTGGGAACCGAATCGCCATTTGCAGCTGGTTACGTTGGCCCAGGCCTATCGTTTGACGGGTTCCCGTCGCTATCTGGACGCGTTGGCGACGCAATTGTCTTCCTGGTTTCGACAATGTCCGTACCTCAAGGGGCCCAATTGGACGAGCTCGCTCGAGCTCGGCATCCGGCTTATCAACTGGAGCATTGTCTGGCGGCTGATAGGCGGGGCCGAGTCGCCGATCTTCGAGCGTGAGCAAGGCGTGAGGTTGCGTGAAGACTGGCTGCGATGCGTTTATCAGCATGTGCATTTCATCGGCAATCATTACTCGAAGTTTTCATCGGCTAACAATCATTTGATTGGCGAGGCAGCGGGGGTCTTCGTTGCGGCTTGCACGTGGCCTTGCTGGGATGCCATGTCGGCCTGGCGCGGCGCCTCGCAGGACCTGCTCGTGGCGGAGTGCGAGGCGCAAACGCACCCTGACGGGGTCAACAAGGAGCAGGCGGTGTCGTATCAGCAATTCGTGCTGGATTTTCTGTTGCTGTCCGGGTTGGCGGCGCGCGCGCGCGGCATCGAGCTTCCGCCATCGTACTGGCAGCGCATCGAGGCGATGTTGGAATTCGTGGCGGCAGTCATGGACGTGGCGGGTAACGTGCCCATGATCGGCGACGCCGATGATGGCTATGCCGTGCGCCTGTCACCGGAACCGGGTTTTTGCCCTTACCGCTCTTTGCTGGCGACGGGCGCTACGTTGTTCGAACGGGAGGATTTCAGGCGCAAGGCCGCTTCAATGGATCATAAAACCTTGTGGTTGATCGGCGCCGGTGCGGCCAAGGAGCGGGACGCGACTGCCCCAGCCACCGCGCGTTATGCGTTTCCGGACGGCGGCTACTACGTACTCGGCTGCGACCCGGAGACGCCGAGGGAGATCAAGCTCGTTGTCGATTGCGGCCCGCTCGGTTACCTCAGTCTCGCGGCGCACGGTCATGCGGACGCCCTCGCGTTCACGCTCTCGCTCGGTGGCCGGGAGTTCCTTGTGGACCCCGGAACATACGCTTACCACACCGGCAGACTCTGGCGAGACTACTTTCGCGGCACCGCCGCCCACAACACAGTGATGATCGACGG
>JBPCXK010000608.1:0-5426 GCA_051008635.1 Gammaproteobacteria bacterium | reverse complement strand
TCCTGCGCGACCAGTTTCTGCTCGCCGTGCGGCGCCGGCACCAGGGCCAGCTCGCGATCCGTCATGCGGATCGTGTAGATCGCATCACCCGGGAATGTCCATGCCGCTGAGAAAACGCCATCGCCCGCCTGCGCATCGGCTCCCACGCCCGCGTCTTCCAGCGCCAACACCTCGCCGGTTTCCACGACGATGGGAGTCGGAGCGTGCGGGTGATCACAATCGGCGCCAAACACCATGAACTCGAGCTGTTGATGCTTCCGCAAAAAGACATGATCTACGCTCGTACCGACAGGCGTCTGCAACTGCTGAGCCGTACAAGTCAGGGCTCCCTGGCCGCTTTCTCCCGCAGCGAGCAGATCACGCCTGCTCATTGTTTCGTTGCGAACGAGCGGATCGGCAGACACACGCCCGGCGGTGAGAAGCAACGATTTGACCTGCCGGTAATCACGCGCGGGCTCCTGCGCGTACAACAAACCCGCCAGCCCGGTGACATGCGGCGCGGCCATCGACGTGCCGCTGCGCCAACCGTAGTCCGCGCCCGGCAGGGTGCTCAGAAGAAACACGCCCGGCGCGGCGATATCAACCCAGTCGCGACCGTAGTTGGAGAATATAGCGATGCGTCCGTTACGATCGGTCGCGGCCACGGAGACGACGTTGTCGAGCTCCAGCGCCGCCGGATAGAACTTTTCACGCGTCGCGGCGTTACCCGCGGCGGCCACGAACAAAATTCCCGCCTGGGTGTGTGTGCGTACCGCCTCCTCGAGCGCCTGCGAATATTGTATCGAGCCCCAGGAATTGTTGGTGGCGACGATGTTGACGCCCTGATCTTGCTTGAGTTTCAGCACGTAATCGAAGCATTCGATCGCATCGCTGATCTTGCCGCTGCCGGATTTCTTCAAAAACTTGCAGGCGATGATACTTGCGTTCCAATTGACGCCCACAACCCCCATGCCGTTGTTACCCACCGCGCCGATGGTGCCCGCAACATGGGTGCCGTGGCTCTGGTCGTCCATCGGATCGCCGTCGCCGTTGACGGTGTCGACGCCATGGACGTCGTCGACATAGCCGTTGCGATCATTATCGTTCCCATCACCCGCAATCTCGTGCGGATTGATCCACATGTTCGCGGCCAGGTCAGGGTGAGTGTAGTCGACGCCGGTGTCGATGATCGCGATGACTACATCCTTGCTGCCAGTGCCAGTATCCCAGGCCGCAGAGGCGTTGATGTCTGCACCCGGCGCGCCGCCAAAGTACCCTTTGTTGCGCAAGCCCCAAAGCTCCTCAAAATCGGGATCATTGGGCCTCACGCCCGTCGTGTAGACCGTGTAGTTGGGTTCGGCGTATTCCACGTTCGGATTCGTGCGGTAGACTTCGAGTGCTTTCTCGATAGAAAGCGCGCCCGACAGCGTTACCCGCTGCAAACCTTCCACGGAACGATAAGACTCGTGGGCGATCGTGCCGGCAGCCGCATGCACTGACGCGACAGAGAAGCTGCGCCTACCCGCGAGCCCCGGCTTGAATTTGACTAACAGCTCATCGTTGCCGAACTCGTCGTCACCGTCGCCTGGAGTCAGCTCGACATGCTTATTCGCACTGCCGTGTGCGATGGTGCTGAGGACAAGCGCGAGCGCGAAAGACGCGAATACACGGGACTTCGCTCCATGTCTGGTTCTGTGCACGATCACTCCATTGATCCTGTAGCTGGCTTCCCGAACAAACGGGGAGCGTCGTTCCACTCATTGGCGGTTCCAGTCCGACCGCGCTACCCCGCTCGCGCGAACGCGATGACGGCCAGAATCTGGCGACGTAACCGAGAAGGGGTTGGCGAGAGATGAATGCGATCGCCTATGGCGATCCGCGGACGACTAATACTTCACCTGGAGCGGAATTCTGTCCCTCCTGTGTGGACAAGGCGATGGTACACAAATGCAAATGCCGCAGTGTGACTGTTGTCACGGTTCCGATTGTGTTGACAATACCCGTTATATTTTTGTCTTTAAAATTAATCTCTTGCGTGCTCTTTCTACCGTAGTTTTTACCTTATGTAATGATGCCCAACCGCGTTACATCAAACGCATCCAGTGCTCCGTCCAGATGAGATGCATCAGCGCCTGTACGAAACATTGCACAACGCAACGCGCCTGGAACGGACAATCTCACCCTCACAATTTATCCTTCAGACCATAGTAAAGCATCCCCGCCACGAGCCCCGGCCAACGAAGCAACGTGCCACCGGGGAACACAGGCGTTGGCAACTCGGCGAACACATCGAAACGCTCGGCAGTGCCGGACATGGCTTCGGCGATCAGTTTACCCGCCAGCGACGTCAACGCCACGCCCTGCCCCGAATAGCCTTGCGCATAGTAGATATCGTTGTCCAGTCTGCCGAAAGACGGCAGGCGATTCATCGTGATGGCGAGTGTTCCGCCCCAGGCGTAGGCGATGCGTGTGTTCTCCAACTGCGGATAAACCCGCAGCATGTATTTGCGCACGAACCCCTTGATGTCGGCGGGGAAGCGCCGCGTATAGTTTTCGCCGCCACCGAACAACAATCGCCTGTCCGCGGAAAGGCGGTAGTAGTTAACCACGAACTTGGTGTCGACAACCGCGACATCATCACGGATGAGCGCACGGGCGCCCTCTTCTCCGAGCGGCTCGGTGGCGAGAATGAAATTGTTGATCGGCATGATCCTGCCACTGATGCGCGGTTCGAGCCTGTCGAGATAACCGTTCGCAGCCAGCACTACGTGACGCGCACGGACCTGCCCCTTTGATGTGCGCAAGACGTTGGCTTTGCCGTCGTGACGTACATCGCTCACACGCGATCCTTCAAACACTTGCACGCCAGCCTCAGCCCCCGCGCGCGCCAGACCGAGCGCATAGTTCAACGGATGTAAGTGAGCGGCGCCCATATCGAGCTTTCCACCGTGGTAGATGTCCGACGCCAGCATCTGTGCGAGCTCTTCCTTGCTCACGGGGCGGATATGCGGATAGTCGTATTCGTCGCGCAGCTTGTCAGCGTACGTTGCGAGGTACTGCGCTTCGCGGGATTTGTACGCGACGGTCAGGATGCCGGGCTTGAGGTCACACTCGATATTGTGTTTTGCGATGCGCTCGCGGACGATGTGCTTCGCCTCCTCAGCCAGGTCCCACAACAGCCGCGCCCGCGTATCGCCGAACATGTGTTCGAGCGTCCCTTGATCCTTGCGCTGACCGCTGCCGAGTTGCCCGCCGTTGCGCCCTGAAGCTCCCCAGGCGATGCGCTCCGCCTCGAGCAATACGACCTCGTAACCCCGTTCCGCCAGATGCAAAGCCGCGGAGAGGCCGGTAAAGCCACCACCGACCACCGCGACATCGCAATCGACCGCCGCGTCGAGCGCTTGATGATCGACAACCCCCTTAGCAGTCGCGGCGTAGTACGAATCCGGGTACGCGCCAGGATGTTGATCGGCCACGGCGGAGAGGTTTAATCTAAAGATACCAATCCAATTCCCGTGGCGATATGTATTGTTCGAACTGATTCATCTCGCCCAGCTTGGTGTGGTAGTACAGCTCGACATATTCATCGCCGAGATACGATCTCATGAGGGTCGATTGCCTGAATCGGCCGAGCGCGTCGCGCCAGTTCAACGGCATATCCGCATCGACCTCAGCACAGGCATTGCCGTCGCTCGGCGCGCCCGG
Source organism: Gammaproteobacteria bacterium (assembly GCA_051008635.1). Taxonomy (GTDB): domain Bacteria; phylum Pseudomonadota; class Gammaproteobacteria; order JBPCXK01; family JBPCXK01; genus JBPCXK01. The sequence continues at coordinate 1,742 of JBPCXK010000608.1, read as the reverse complement.
ATCAAGCTGGCGCGTCAGACCGTGCTGCACGCCAATCAGCACCGCCGCCAGCACGAGGTAAGGATTGGCGTCCGCACCCGCGATGCGGTGTTCCACGCGGCGCGCTGCGCCGTCGCCGACCGGAATGCGGCAGGCAACCGAGCGGTTGTTCACAGCCCAACTCCTGCTGACCGGCACGAACTTGTTCGGACCAAAACGCCGAAACGCGTTTACGTGCGGTGCGAACAGCGCCATGGCGTCCGGCCACGTTTCCAGCATGCCCCCGATAACGTGTTTGAGTTTGCCACTGCCCGATTCGCTGCCGTCGTCGAAGATGTTATTACCACCCGTATCCAACAGACTCAAATGTACGTGCATGCCGTTGCCGGTCAGGTCGAGGAACGGCTTGGACATGAATGTGGCATCCATGCCGTGCTTACGCGCTGTGCGCCTGACAACATTGCGCAGTAGCGCGCAATGGTCCGCCGCCTGCAGTGGAGAGTCGATGTGATGCAAATTGATCTCGTACTGACCCGGCGCGAATTCGGCGGTGGCGACCGAGGCGGGTATGTCCTGCAATTTGCAAAACGCCGTCACGTCGTCGAAGAACTCCGCGTGACCATCCAGCTCTTCGATGCCGTAGACCTGCGTCCACTGCTGCCGCGCGCCGGTGGTCGACAACCGGGCCGGTTGCGGATGGCCACTGGCATCACGTTCGCGGTCGAGCAGGTAGAACTCGAGCTCGAAGGCCATGACCGGCCGCAGCCCGGTCGCTGCGAATCGCTCCACAACGCCTGCGGCCACGTTGCGCGGCTCGATCATCGACGGCGAACCGTCGGGATTGTTCAGTGTCATCAATACCTGCGCGCCTTCCTGTTCCGACCACGGCGTGGGCACCAGCGTGCCGGGTAAGGGCACTGCCGTACCGTCCGGATCACCGTCACTGAAGCCGCGCCCGCAGGGGTCGCTGTTGTGTCCGACGACGTCGAGCAGGTACACAGTTATCGGAATCTGCAAGCCCGAGGTGAACAGCTTTTCGAGCTGATTGCGCGGATAGCGCTTGCCACGCACGATGCCGCACAGATCGATGAATATGCCGTCGACGTAGGCTGTATCCGGATAAGCTTGCAGAAATTGCTCCAGCTCGGCGAGGCGGGCTTGTTTTTCCTTATCCATTGCTATCTCGCGTCCGGCCCGCCATCGTCATAACGCGGCAAATCATCGGCAATATCGAACCACGGAATCCTGCTTTGCATCCAGATGTGATAGTCGGGCGTGACTTTCGACGGCTCATCGAGGCTGCCGATGTTAATGTCGATAGAAGAAGGTTTGTCGACCTGTTTGAACGCGATCTGTGTACCACAACGCCGGCAAAACAGGCGCATGCCGTGTTCGGAAGAACGATAACTTTCGGGCTCTGTTTTCGCGAACTCCACGCCTGCAACGTTAATCGATACCCACGCGAGGACCGGCGCACCGCTGGAGCGTTGACACAGCCGGCAGTGGCAGTAACCGGCGTCGATCGGTTTCTCGTTTATCTGATAGCGGATGTCACCGCACAGGCAACCCCCGGCCAAAGGCTCAAAACCGTTGTCGTTAGCCATTGTTACGTCCTCATTTTGTTGGCCGCATCGTGGGCCGGCGCCGGACATTGGCGTCCATGAGAGCATGGTAGGCCGACAGGCGGACTGTAGACAATCCCCGAACCGCAATAATCACTCGCCGGAAATGTTGCCGGTACGAAACAGCCGCCTTTGCCGGCC
>JBPCXK010000607.1:0-3329 GCA_051008635.1 Gammaproteobacteria bacterium | reverse complement strand
GACGAGGCGGCTGACGTCGGAGACTGAAAGTACGCAATCCGCTAAACAGGATTTTTCGGAGGATTATCGAATGCAAATTACCGCGGTCATGGTCAAAGAGCTCCGCGAACGCACCGGCGCGGGCATGATGGAGTGCAAAAGAGCGCTGACGGAAACTGATGGCGATATGGAAGCTGCGGTCGAGCAGATGCGCAAATCCGGCATGGCGCAGGCCGACAAGAAGGCCGCCCGCGTCGCGGCTGAAGGCACGATAGCCATGGCGACATCATCTGATGGCGCCAGCGCATCTATCGTCGAGGTGAACTCCGAGACCGACTTTGTCGCCAAGGGAGATGACTTCAAGGCCTTCGCGCAGGCCGTGGCCGAACAGGTGCTCGATCAAAACCCGAGCGATCTCGCGGCGTTGAGCGACCTGCCGATACACTTTGGTGACAAACAAACCATCGAAGTCGCACGCCAGGAGATGATCGGCAAGATCGGCGAAAACATTCAGGTGCGCCGTTTCGAGAAATTGAGCTCCGGCACCGGCCAGATCAGCACCTATCTTCACGGCAGCCGCATCGGCGTGCTGGTGGAAATCAAAGGCGGCGGGGCGGAAGTGGGTAAGGACATCGCCATGCATATCGCAGCCAGTCGTCCCGTGTGCGTGGCCGAGCACGATGTGCCTGCGGCGCTATTGGAAAAGGAAAAAGAAATCCTCATGGCGCGGGCGCAGGACAGCGGCAAGCCCGCCAACATCATCGAAAAAATGGTGCAGGGCAGGCTCAAGAAGTATCTCTCGGAGGTCACGTTGCTCGGACAGCTGTTTGTGAAGGATCCCGACCAGAGCGTGAGCGATGTGCTGGCCGCCGCGGGCGCCGAGGTGCTGCGTTTCAGCCGCCTCGAAGTCGGCGAGGGCATCGAGAAAAAGAGCGAGAACTTTGCTGACGAAGTCATGGCGCAAGTCAAGGGGAGCTGACTACGAGACACTGGCCCCATAGTCCGCCACCGGCATGAACCGCAAACCCGCTTACAAGAGGATATTACTCAAGCTCAGCGGCGAGGCGCTGATGGGAGAATTCGACTACGGCATCGATCCCAAGGTGATCGGCCGCATCGCGCAAGAGATCGCCGAGCTGAGCGGGCAGGGCGTGGAAATCGCTGTCGTGATCGGCGGCGGCAACATCTTCCGCGGCGCCGGGTTGGCGCAAGCCGGCATGGATCGTGTTACCGCCGATCATATGGGCATGCTCGCGACCGTGATGAACGCGCTGGCGCTGCAGGACGCTCTGGAGCGCATCGGCATCGTATCGCGAGTGATGTCGGCGCTGGAGATTCATCAGGTGTGCGAAGATTACATTCGCCGCCGCGCGATTCGCCATCTCGAACGGGGTCGTGTAATCGTTTTCGCCGCCGGCACGGGCAACCCTTACTTTACGACCGACTCGGCCGCGAGTCTGCGCGCGAGCGAGATCGACGCAGACCTGCTGCTCAAGGCCACCAAGGTCGATGGCGTGTACGACGCCGATCCGGTCAAGTTCCCGCACGCCAAGCGCATCGACCGCTTGAGTTACGACACGGTGCTAAACCAAAAACTTGCGGTCATGGATGCGACAGCCATTGTCATGTGCCGGGACAACCACATTCCGCTGATCGTATTCAACATTTTCAACCCCGGCGATCTCGGCCGCATCGTCATGGGTGATCAGGTCGGCACGGTCGTAGAGGCAGGTGGATAAGATGATCGACGATACGCTGAAACATGCGGAAACGCGCATGAAAAAAACTCTCGAGTCACTCAAGCAGGAACTGTCGAAAATTCGCACCGGCAGGGCGCACACCAGTCTGCTGGATCACATCCAGGTGGATTATTACGGCAGTAACACCCCGCTCAATCAGGTGGCGAATGTGAGCGTTGAAGACGCCAAGACGCTGAGCGTGACACCGTGGGAGAAAAACATGGTGCAGGTGGTTGAGAAAGCGATACTCAACTCGGACCTCGGGCTCAACCCGGCAACCGCGGGCATGGTGATCCGCATTCCCATGCCGCCGCTGACCGAAGAGCGCCGCAAGGAACTGGTGAAAGTAGTGCGTCACGAAGCGGAGAATGCGCGCGTCGCGGTGCGCAACATCCGCCGGGATGCGAATCACGATTTGAAAGAACTGGAGAAAGAAAAAGAGATTTCGCAGGATGGAGAACATCGGGCCGAGGACTCGGTGCAAAAGCTGACCGACAACTATGTGGTCAAAATCGATGAGACGCTCAAGGTCAAGGAAGCTGAGCTCATGGAGATATAGGGGCCCGCTACGAACCGCAGATGAGCGTCATCCCGCTGCACGCGGTTGGGCCGACTCCATCGTTTTCGGCAGTATCTAATTACCGCACTCCAAACAAGGGCAGGGGCGAAATGGAGGTTGACAGCACACAAACACCGCGTCATGTGGCCATCATCATGGACGGTAACGGACGTTGGGCGCGTTCGCGTCACCTGCCACGTTCGGCAGGCCATAAGCAGGGCGTGGAAGCCGCGCGGGAGGTCGTAAAGTATTGCGCGCGCAGCGGTGTAGAGGTGCTCACCCTGTTCGCGTTCAGCAGTGAAAACTGGCAGCGGCCCAAGGCCGAAGTCAGCGCCTTGATGGAGCTGTTCGTAAGCGCGTTACGGCGCGAAGTCCGGGAACTCGCTAGTAACGACGTCAGAGTGAGGTTCATTGGCGAGCGCGCCGCGTTTCCGCAAACGCTGGTTCGACAGATAGAAGCAGCGGAGCGGCTGACCGCTAACTGCGGCGGCCTGCAACTCGTTATTGCGGCCAGCTACGGCGGACGCTGGGACATCAGCAACGCCGCGCGCGAGATCGCGGTCGAAGTAGCCGGTGGCAGACTCGATCCGCAAGACATAGACGAGCGCAAACTCGCGAGCCATTTGACCACAGGCAGTATGGTGGAGCCCGATCTGTTTATCCGCACGGGCGGCGAAAAGCGCATCAGTAACTTCCTGTTGTGGCAGCTTGCCTACACCGAGCTGGTTTTCACCGATGTGCTATGGCCTGACTTCGGTGCGGATGCGCTGGACGATGCATTCGCTTGCTTCCACGGCCGCCAGCGGCGCTTCGGTATGACGGCGGAGCAAATCGAGGCCAATGCTTAGTACCTTACCAGTGAAATCCTGGACAAAAATACCAAGAATTTCTCAGCCGGCGGTCGCGCACAAGCGAGGCGGACTTTTCCACGCCTTGTCCACGGCCGCGCGCCTCAAACGCCGGCGAAGCGGTGGGCAAGGGGTGGTAGAGTGCGCCGTTGAAGAGGCACATCTTTGGTTTCGGTTAGCCCGCATATCTCACCACGATGACGG
>JBPCXK010000606.1:0-4675 GCA_051008635.1 Gammaproteobacteria bacterium | reverse complement strand
TGAATCAATGCAGTAGTTAGCTTGACAGGTCAAAACATATCAGCCGGCCTATTTAACCGCCGAAGCAACACCGCTGCGCGGGATGGATAGGCGGCGAGAAATGGGAAGTTATTTTGGCGCGAGCCCTTAGCAAGCGCGCGATGGATGGGCGGCGAGAATGGAAGCTACTTCGACGCGAGCCCTTGGCAGTGCTCAGTGTCTGCGTAACTGAAACAGGCGGCTGCGCAGCGACTTGATGCGCGCGATAATGTTGGTCGAATGCTGCGACGGCGGGGATGGGTCGGCCTCCACCTTGTAACGATCAGTGAGCCGCGGATTCTGTCGATAGCGGCGGTGGCGTTCCATCGAGGCCTGCACGGTCAACATGCAGATACCCGGCTTGACCGGCTTGGTGAGAAAGCGAAAGATCTGGCCCTGGTTGATGAGATCAGCCACCATCATGACGTCGCTGCGTTTGGTCATGACAATCGTCACGATATCCGGGTGGTGGCCCTTCAACGCCTTGATCAGGACCGTAATGTCGGTGGGGCCGACTTGCGTCTCGGCGATTACCACACCAACGTAGTGAGATTGCAGCGTCTCCAGCGCGTCACGCAAAGAAGCCGCAAAATAGAGCTGGTAGCGGTTGCCAAGGATGGACTCCAGCATTGTCGTGATGTCGATATCTTCCTCGATGATCAGGATCCCCGGATCGCCCATAATACCGTCGTTGGCAGCGACTTGAGGCTTGATCTTGAGTTCCCGCAGCGCGATTGCCGCGGCCTGCGACACAGTGTCGTAAAGTATCTTGTTGTCCCAGGGCTTGTTGATAAAGCGAAATACCTCGCCTTTGTTAACTGACCCTATCACCGCTTCGCGATCGGCGTACCCTGTGAGCATGATGCGCATAGTATTGGGCGAAACTTCTTTGACCCGGCGCAACAGTTCCACGCCTAGCATGCTGGGCATACGTTGATCGCTGACTATGACGTGGATATCGTGTTCCCTGACAATATCCACGGCACTGTTACCGGACGTTGCGAGGAAGACCTCATAATCGTGGCGGAACAACGCGCGCATCGAATGCAGTATCTGCACTTCATCGTCCACAAAAAGCAATCGTGCTTTTTTGGTGTTCGCTGCTCGCATCGAGGACTCCATGCTTAGCCCGTATCTTGCATCGGGATTACTGTAGGCGCCCTACCTTTCGCCCTTCGGGCCAGCCTTCGGCTGTTCATAATCGCCCCCGTGGATTTTGTCGAATCTTTGGGAGAAGGCTGGACGATCCTTACCTGAACGATACTCCGCCAAGCGCAGCCGGCCCCCGGGTTTGCGCAGTAGTGTTCAAGCCTGCCCCCGCGAAGGCGGGGGATGGGCGCGCAGATACCGGTCCAAAAACCGGATAGCGTGCCTGGGTACGTTTGGTTCACTTTCCAGTATTCACGTGACTGTGCAATATGCAGGCTAGCTCACCGATCTCAGCCCACCGCGCGCACTTGGCCCCGCGGCCCTGGGCGAACTGAGCTCTGTGTCCAGGGCAATGTCCTCTTCCTGACTCGCCGGTTTGCCGATCGGCAGCGACACCGTGAAGCGTGCGCCCTTGCCCGGTACCGAGGAGACACTAATCTTGCCACCATGTTGCTTGACGATTCGATAGGCTATCGATAAGCCCAGCCCCGTTCCTTCACCCACCTTCTTGGTGGTAAAAAACGGATCGAAAATGTTTTTCACGACATCTTTGGGGATGCCCTTGCCGCTGTCTCGCACAATCACTTCTACAAAACCCTCGTTGGCGCGGGTCGCCAGATAAAGCTGCCCGCGACCGTCTATGGACTGCACCGCGTTCGTGATGAGATTGAGGAATACCTGATTAATCTGACTCGGCGCGCACCTGATCGTCGGCACGTCGTTGTAGGATTTACTTACCTCCACTTTGTTCTTGACCAGATTATGCGCAATGAGCAGGGTGCTCTCGAGTCCCTCGTTGACGTTGTAGTCCTCTACCGCAACTCGGTCGACGCGGCTGAAGTCGCGCAGATTGGAAATGATCTTGGAGATCTGCAGCATACCGTATTGGCTGTTGTCGAGTAGCTGAGTCGTCTCGTTACAGAGGTCTTCGGCGTCCAGGTTCTCGCTCACCTTCGCGACGTCGTCGAGCTGCTCGGCAATCTCGTTGGCGTCCGACTCGGGCGCTTCCAGCAAACTAAACAAGTTTTTGTACTTGCCCAGCAGACTTGCGATTCGCTCCAGATGAGATTTGACGATCGACACGTTACTGGTGACGTATCCCAACGGTGTGTTGATCTCGTGCGAAATTCCGGCGACCATTTGGCCGAGCGACGACATTTTCTCGGACTGGATGAGCTGACTCTGGGATTCCTTTATCGTGGTCAGGGCCTTGCGGAGCTGATTGGTGCGCAGCGTAAGATCCTTGTTGGCCTTGATATAGGCCATATTCGCCTCGTTGAGCTTGAAGTAGCTTTTCTGCAAACGATAGCCAACATAGCCCAGCGCTGCGAGCAGCAACAGTGTACACACGGCGAGCACCATGCGATAGATGTCCGATTCGCCCTGGGCCGCGTTGTAGAAATTCTCATACGCCGCGCTCAGGTCATTGCGATACTGCGCGCTCGGCATCTCGATGATGTCCCGAAGCAGGCCGTCGGTGATAGGCTTTTCCTTCAGAATCGTCTGCGCGTGAGCGATCAAATCCCTTAGCGGCGTCTGCAAGACGGCGTCTACTCGTTGAGAGCCCTTGGCGAGATCGTCTATTCGTGCCCCCACCGAGGAACGAGCCCGTGCGTTGCCAAGCAGGCTGTACTCGAGCGTGTCTTTCACCAACGCCTTGACTTCGGCAACGACATCGCTTTCGCCTGCGCGCGCCAGTTGTTCCACGAGCCGGCCACCACTGATAGGCACGAAGCTGCTGGAGTTGCGCAACACCGAGTGGTGAGACTTGAAGCGCTCGGTCAGCTTCTCCTTGTCGTCCATCAAGTCGATATAGCTGTCCAACGCCTGATCAACGCGCGGCTCCGTGCGCCCGCGCACGGCGAAGGGTCCCTCCGATAAACTCGCCTCGAGTTTTTCCAGGCGCGGGAAGATCTTAGCCAGCGCATCGTAGTCTTCATTCAGCGCCAGTTTCACGCGCAACACCTCGCCGTTGAGCTCGCTGTCCAGGCGCTCGAGTTTTTGCAGCGTGTCGCTTACGACATTGTGAGCCTGCAGATCTACAGACCGGGCCTTGTATACCAGAGCGAGCAACACCAGCGCCGCGGCGACCATCCCGACAAGCATTGGCATGGGTATGTCCTTTCTCATAGCGGTTTTCCTTTGTACCTGCCTACCAGACTCTTAATGAACTTGACGATGGCGTTCTTGTCACTGTCGCTGATGGCCTGTCTGACCTGGAGATTGATCATTACGTCCACTGCCTCCTCTAGGGTCGCGGCCGAGCCGTCGTGAAAATAAGGCGGAGTTCGGGCCGCAAGGCGTAAGCTCGGCACCCGGAATACGAACTTGTCTGCCTCGTCACCGGTGACCTTGAAGCGCCCGGTGTCGGCATTTTGCGCGTCTGTTCCGGGCAAGCGCCGCATGACACCAAACCTCTGCAACATGTTACCACCGACATTGACTCCCTGATGGCAGGATATGCAGCCGGTTTCCTTGAACAGCTCATACCCTCTGAGCTCCTCCGCCGACAGGGCCCTGTCATCGCCCCGCAGGTAACGGTCGAAGCGGAAATTCGGCGTGATCAAGGAACGCTCGAAGCTGGCCAGTGCATGCTTTACGTTTTCCGCGGAGACGCCATCCGCGTAGGCTTGCTCGAACAGCTTGCCATACCGCTCATCGGCTTTCAGTTTACCGATAATCTGGGGCCAGTTACTGCCCATTACCTTTTTGTTGTGGATGACTTTCTCGATCTGGTCTTCCAGCGAGCCTGAGCGGGCATCCCACAACTGACGATAGTTGAAACCGACATTGAACACCGTCGGCGCATTACGCCCCCCCTTCTGGCCACCAATGCCTTTGGAGAAGCGTGCGAGATCGACCCCGGCCGTTTGCAGACTGTGGCAGCTTGCGCAGGACACGCTATCATCGCCGGAAAGCCGCGGCTCATGAAACAGCAGCTCCCCCAGCGCAACGCGCGCCGGATCGAGTTCAACAGCGAGCGGGATAGGCTTGATCGGTTCGTCGCCGCGCTGCTTGCTGGTAGTGGACAGTACAGGCGCCCAAAACACGAACGCGAGTGCCGCCCCTCCAACAACTGTCGCCAAGCGCTTGAAGTTCATCGGCTACAGCATCCCCAGCAGAACTGATGTGGTTAAAGTCTTGCGGTACCCGTCCGCCGTTGGTCCAATCGTCCCGGATTAGCGCCGCTCTTCTCGACAGGCCTGATCTGCGCCTTGCCACGCAGTCGGTTTGCACGACGCAACTGCAAGGCGCTGCCGAGTCTGCGCCATTGGGCAGCCGAGGAAGACAGCCGGTCGCAAGCAATGACCTGCAGGTCCACCGCTGTCAAAGTCTTGATCGTCGAGCTGCTCGGCGCGCTGCTTGTTAACGCCTGCTCGCCGAAGCAATCGCCTTCCGACAGCTCAGCCACTTGTGACAGCTCGCCATCCTCCTCGCGCAGCACAGCAACTTTGCCGGCTGTAATCACATAAGCGCAGTGCCCCACCTCGCCTGCGCGTATGATCTC
>JBPCXK010000605.1:0-5662 GCA_051008635.1 Gammaproteobacteria bacterium | reverse complement strand
ATCTCCAGATCGATCCAGATGAGGTTTTGCGGGTCGGGGCTCATACTGGTCCGCATTCTAGCCCGGATAGGTTAAGCTCCAACAGTAGATGAAAGACAGGACGCACGGGTATTTTGTGGCCGCCCTCATTGGGCTGTGGCTCTCAGCAACCGCATCCGCCGCCGATGCGGAGCGCGGCAAGGCGCTGCATGAAGCGCAATGCACCGCCTGCCACGCAGCAATGACCGGCGGCGACGGCACAGTGCTCTACACGCGCGATGACAGGCGCGCGATTTCGATGGAAAAGTTGAACCGGGAAGTTCGCTATCACGTGACCAGCCTGGAGCTGGATTGGGGTGAGGAAGATATCGTTGCAATGGTTGAATATTTGAACGGCAGCTACTATCGGCTGGAGCCGTAGCACGCGCCAACTAGTAATCCCGGCGCCCCGCCAGCGCCAGGGCCAACGTCGATCCATCGAGATATTCCAGCTCGCCCCCGAGCGGCACGCCCTGCGCCAGCCGCGTAGTTCTTATGTCCTGCCTGCGCGCCATCTCACCGATCACATGCGCTGTGACATCGCCTTCGACGGTCGTGTTGGTGGCGAGGATGACTTCCTCAACCTCACCCTGCGCCAGGCGGTGTTCGAGCTTGTCGAGACCGAGTTCGGCGGGCCCAACTCCATCCAGCGGCGAGAGGCAACCCATTAACACGTAGTACAGGCCCCGATAGTCCGTGCCGCTTTCGATCGCCATCACATCGGCAGGATTTTCCACGACACAGAGCACGGCCCGATCGCGGCGCGGACTTCTGCACAGCGCACAGAGGGGGTTTTCAGTGAGCGTGCCGCACTGTTCACAGTTACCGATCTGCTCGGCCGCCGCGCGCAGGCTCGCGGCCAGCTTCAGGGCGCCAGGCCGATCCCGCTCCAACAGGTGGAAGGCCATACGCTGGCCGGTCTTGGCGCCGACCCCGGGCAGGCATTTGAGCGCTTCGATGAGCTCATCCAGCAGCGAGCGTTCCGTCATTCTTTAAAACGGCAACTTCATTCCCGGCGGCAAACCCATGCCGGACGTCAAATCCGAAAATTTTTCCTTGGTGGTTTGCTCGAGCTTTTGGACGGCGTCGTTGATGGCCGCGGCGACCAGATCTTCCAGCATATCCTTGTCGTCCTGGAGCAAACTGTCGTCGATGCCTACGCGTTTGACCTCGTGTTTGCCGGTCATAACCACACTTACCAGGCCGCCACCCGATTGCCCGGTGATTTCGAGCGCCGCCAGCTCTTCCTGCGCCTTGTGCATGTGCTCCTGCATCTTCTGCGCCTGCTTCATCAAATTGCCAATTCCACCTTTCATCGATATCACCTGTCTAGTCTTCGCCCACCGGGCGGACGGTACCCGGTACGACGGTTGCATCAAAGTCCTTTTTGAAGGCTTGCACCATAGTATCTTCCTCTATGGCCCGCTCGGCAGTCTGCTGCAGCGCATCCTCGGCCGCGCGACGGAGCTGATCCGGTGTTGCCGATGCATGCTCGTCGACATCGATGATCAACCTCACCTCTTCGGCGTAGTGCCTGCCGAGAGCCTGCTGTATCCGCTGCTCCGCCGTCGGCGTGCGAATCGGCAAGTGCTGCTTGTCGAGGACGAGGCGCACCACGCTCCCCTCTTTCGACCGGAAACTGCAATTACTTGCAAGCGCGGATGCGGCGCCCTTTAGCGCCAGTGTCGGCACGATCTGCGTCAAATCTTCGGCGGTTGCCGCGGCCGGAACAGCGTCAGGCCTCGCCTGCGCCTCTTGTGGCTCGGCCGCGACTGAGCTGCGCCCACTAGCTGCCGAGGGACTCACCTCGAAGGCCGTCTCCGGTCGAAAACCCAGCAAGCGCAGCAAAATCATCTCGAACCCGCTTTTGGAATCGATCGCAAGCGGCAGGTCGCGCCGGCCAATCAAACAGATCTGATACCACAGCTGCGTGTCCTCGGGTGCAAGCGCACCGGCGAGAGCGCGTACCGCTTCTTCATGATTGCCGTCGCCATCGTCACTGTAATCCGGCAGCGCTTGCCGCAGCGCGACCCGATGCAGGACGCTCAGCAACTCTTCGAGCACACGGTCGAAGTCGGCCGCCTGCTCATCCAATGCAGAGACAGCCTTCATCACCGCCGGCGCATCTGCCCGCGTCAACGCCGCAAACAGGCCATTGAGGCTATCGGCGGACAGGGTGCCGAGCATGGCCTGCACTTCCGCCACCCGCAGTTCGCCACCGCCGTGTGCGATGGCCTGATCCATCAGGCTCAGCGCATCGCGCATGCTGCCGTCGGCCGCGCGGCTCAGCTCGCGCACGGCGCCCTCGTCCGCGGCTACGCCTTCCTCCCCGAGAACATACTGCAGGTGGTCGGCGATCATCTTTGGCGTCAGACGCTTGAGATTGAATTGCAGACAGCGCGACAACACAGTCATCGGCAACTTCTGCGGATCCGTCGTGGCCAGGAGGAACTTCACGTGTGGCGGGGGTTCTTCCAGTGTTTTTAACAGCGCGTTGAAGCTGGCGCCGGAAAGCATGTGCACCTCGTCAATGAGGTATACCTTGTAGCCGCCACGCGACGGCGCGTACTGTACGTTGTCCAGCAGCTCACGGGTCTGTTCGACTTTGGTGCGGGAGGCGGCATCGACCTCGATGAGGTCCACGAAGCGGCCCTCGTCGATCTCAAGGCAGGCCGCGCACTTCTGGCAGGGCTTCGCGCTAACGCCGGTTTCACAATTGAGGCACTTGGCCAGGATGCGAGCCAACGTCGTCTTGCCGACACCGCGGGTCCCGCTGAACAGATAGGCGTGGTGTAAGCGGTCACCATCCAACGCGTTGATCAACGCACGCAAAACATGCTGTTGACCGACCATTTGCTCGAACGTGCGCGGGCGCCATTTGCGCGCGAGAACCTGGTAGCTCATAAACCGAAACGAGACCTTGTGAGTCGGGGAACAGGGAGCCGTAGTATCCTGCATCGCGCGTCTGCTTGCCACACGCTGCGCACTCAATCTCCACGATGGTGTCCGCGCCAGCCGCACCCCGGCACCCGAGTCCACTGCTACCGTTGCTCCCTTCCGGGCCTGGCGGGGTTCACAATCTATCGCTGCGGGGGGACCGGCACGGCCACCACTGTGGGGACTGTCTTGTGGGAGTTTACCTCAGAAGAAAAGAGGAGAGATCGTTTGGATCGACTTTAGGCCCGTCTGTGGCCATTCAGCTGTCTGACAATTGTGCAACGTAAGATGCTGTGTTCCCGCCATCCATGGCGCGGCATGTCAGATTTTCACAGGCCCCGGCCTTACCATCCGTGGTAAGGCGTTCGCCGGGGAATTGGTCCACCGGACCAATTCCTTTCCGGCTCACCCCTCCGGGCCGGCCTGCGGCCGTTCAAAATCGCTCCTGGCGATTTTGTCGAACCCCCATTGCCTATTTCGTGGGTTCGAACCCCGCTACGTAGCATCTTTCAGTCTTCGCAGGAGCGTCCTGGCTCCATCACCATATTTTGGCGGAGAGAGTGGGAGTCGGTAAGGCTTTCGCCCTACCCCGTAATACCTTGATTCGCAAAAGATTTTCTCGACGGTTTATCCGACAAAATAATCTCGGATACCTCCTAAGCATACCTGTTCCAGCCATCGCAACAAGCGTGCGCGTAGACAGTTCCGGCAGGTTGCCGGTCGGTGTGATGTCGCGCGAGGTCGTGTGATATCAGACGTTAAGCCGGATATGGCGCAATACAGTGACCCAAGTCCCGCCGAATGCTGGGCGTTTGGACCATTGAAGTGAAGTGGCGGCGAGCAAATGAAAGCCCCGACGAATGTCGGGGCTTGTTGGGTTTTGAGTGTTTCAAGGCGTCAAGGGTTACGTTGGTCACTGGCTGGTTGTGTTGTTTGTCGGGTGGCCAGAGTTGACCGACAACGTGAGCCTCCAGGTCCTGCGTGATCGGGATAAGATCACCGGAACCCACTGGTCGTACGTCTCAACGCCTTTTGACGCAAACGGTTGTAGGCGGGTGATGGGTTACGTTCGAGCGCCTTGACAAGATGGGGGACGCTGACACGTGTGGCGTCCTGCCAACCACCAAACACCTCTAACACTGATACGAAACGGTCCCGGTTCCCGTAAGCCGGATAGATTAATCCGGCCACCGTATCAATCATCGATACATAGAGAATCTTCCGATGGAGTTTCAGATCCCGGCCGCTGAGAGTATTGATAAGATCGAGTTGCGAGCGCAGATACTCGAAGAATCGGCCTGTGGGTGTGTCGTTAGTCATCCGGTTTCTCGTTTCTATTGCTCATATCGAACCGTCATCGTGTCGTCGAGCGGGCGGAGTGGTATTTGGCGGGGAAGCAGAGCAGCCGCCACTGTCTCCAGGTCGATGCTCGCCGACAATCCCACGCTACATGTACTATATTCACCATGTGTCTCGATGTTACACAGTTGACGGGGGTAATCCGGGATTTAATCTTGTCTGGCGCTGCCATCGCGACAGCCTACGCAGCCATTCGCGGCCTAAATACGTGGCGCGAACAAGTTCCATACTCAAAAGAGCACGAAGTAGCAGTCAAAGTCCGAACGACATACTGGGGCCTGAAGTCCTCAGTTCATGCACTCCAGAGAGACCTCATTGGGTGCCCTGCAACCATGAACAGGGCGCTATCCTCCAAGAATCCTCAGGTCGACTATGTCGATTTCTTGTACCAGCAGGTCAAAGAACGATATTTGGGGCGGATAGAGGATTGGAATAACCGTGTCTTCGAGCTTGTGCCCGAAGCATGCGGCAATCTTGGTCCACAGATCGAGAATCATCTTTCAGAGCTGGTTGAGCGAACAAATCGGCTGCTCAGAAACGTCGCCTTAATGGAAGCATACCTTTATAACGGCAAGGCACGCTGGGAGTCGAATAGACAGAAAGTCACCGAATTCACCGCCTCATCAACAGAATCCCTGAAACCCATCATTGGCGAGATTTTCAGCCACGGCGAAGTGGACGCAACAAGGGATCTGGCCCGGACAATCGCAGAACTGGAAATCTATCTCCAGCCTTGGATCAGCGACGATGCTCGCATTAAGCCTGATGAATGAGCTGTAAAGATGCTGGGGAAGCTACGATGTCGAAGGATACAATGAATCACATCGCCTCTACGCGGCAGACTTCTGGGCTCGCCCACAGGGCAGGCCACCGGTGAATAACGTTGATTGAAGCGCGCAGCCAGGAAGTCTCGCATGGGTGCGTTGTGGCGGCGAATCGGCGCCGTCCTTGGGCTCAGGCTTCGTGAGCTTGTCGCAACTGAATTTGCTGACTCGTTGAGTCCTGATCGGGGCTTTGTCCTCGACGTGCCGGTAGCGATACTCAACCGCCCCGCCCCCGTTCACTAGTGCGATCAACGCCTCGTTGTCTATGCACGTATCTTTCAGGTTGTTTCTCTCGATTACGCGGAAGGTGCGCGGTATCAGGAACTTGGTTATCCGGAAGTCGGTAACAAACACCAAGGTGTCCTTATCTGCGTATACGTCCTGCAGCCAGACCTTTTTGCCCAGCCGAAGGGGGAGTGGTTGGGCCTGCTGCGCCAAATCCTCAACGACCTCACAAATATCGGCGTACTGCCCCAAGGGGCCGTTGAGGTCGGTGGACTTGCACTCTGCGGACTGTGCCGCCT
>JBPCXK010000604.1:0-8020 GCA_051008635.1 Gammaproteobacteria bacterium | reverse complement strand
TCTTCAGCGTGTACACGTTTTCGATAAGGCCATCACCAGTTTCGCGAAAAAGCGTGTTGCGATCACGGATCACATCGAGACCCAGGGGCACGCGCTGCGCTATGCCGTAAGCAACGCCGGCCAGTACGCCGAATAAAACGAACGCGTAGATCACAATCAGCGGGCGCAGACTTCTTGCCGGCTTGCCGCTGACCGCGTTCTCGGTCGTGTAGCGTATCAACCCCGTTGGGTAACCGACTTTGCTCATGACATCGTCGCAGGCGTCGATGCACGCCGCGCATCCGATGCACTGGTACTGAAGGCCGTTCCTGATGTCGATTCCGGTCGGGCATACCTGTACACACAACTTGCAGTCGACGCAATCACCAAGTCCCTGGGCGCGATGATCGATGTCCGTTCTTCGGGAGCCGCGCGGCTCTCCGCGGCCATTATCGTAAGAGACGATCAGCGTGTCCTTGTCGAACATCGCGCTTTGAAAACGCGCGTAAGGACACATATATATGCACACCTGCTCACGCAGCCAGCCCGCGTTGCCATAGGTGGCAAAGCTGTAGAACAAGATCCAGAACGTCTGCCATGGCCCAGTCGTGAGGGTAAGCACGTTATGCGCCAGTTCGGTGATCGGCGTGAAGTATCCAACGAACGTGAATCCGGTCCATAGAGAGAAGAGAATCCAGATCCCGTGTTTGGCGCCCTTGATCGCCAGTTTGCGCGCCGACCACGGCGCCTTGTCCAGACGCATCTGCTGCAAGCGGGTGCCTTCGATTTTGCGTTCGATTGCCAGAAACGCCTCGGTCCACACGGTTTGAGGGCAGGCATACCCACACCACAAACGCCCGGCGATGGCTGTGAAGAAGAACAACGACAGTGCCGCCGTGATCAGCAGTGCTGCAAGGTAAAAAAAGTCCTGCGGCCAGAAGGTCAAGCCAAAGATGTGAAACTTTCTTGCCGGCAGATCGAACAGCACGGCCTGACGGCCGTCCCACTGCAGCCAGGGAATGCCGTAATACAAACCCAGGAGCACGATAACCGCGCTCGTGCGCAGCACGGCAAACAGCCCGTGTACCTCGCGCGGATAGATTCTTTCGCGCTTGGCGTAGAGTTCCTGCTCGAGATCGCGAGATGGTGTCGCGGGCTGGGGCTGGTTCATCGACATCGTAGTACGGCTTGCATCATCGATGGCCCTATTCGGTTTGACCGGCAGACAAACTGTACACATAAGCCGCGAGCAGATGCACCCTGGCCTCTCCGAGAAACTCTTTGTGAGCCGGCATTCGCCCCTGGCGCCCTTCGGCGACAGACTTCGTGATCGCGCGCGGCGAGCCGCCGTACAGCCAATAGTTATCCGTCAGGTCAGGCGCGCCGAGTTGTTTGTTGCCTTTACCGTCCAGACCATGACAGGCCACACACAATTGTTTGTAGCGTTGTTCACCCGCCACTACCAGGGCCGGGTCGCTACTCTTGCCGCTCAGCGAGCGTACATACTCGACCACATCGACTACGCCCTGTTCACCGAGAGCAGCGGCCCACGGCGGCATGGCGCCGTTGCGTCCTTGCAGGATGCTGGTCTTGATGGTCTGTGGTTCACCACCGTACAGCCAGGCCTTGTCCCGCAGATTAGGGAAACCCATGGCGCCGCGCGCATCCGAGCCGTGGCAGGTCGTGCAATAGGAGGAGAATAAACGAGCGCCGGTTTGCATGGCCTGTGGATCCTGAGCCAGCGCACCGAGCTCCAGGGCCGCGTACTTGTCAAACAGCGGGCCGAATGTCTCTTCCGCGGCCTGAATCTCGGCCTCGTACTGACTCGTCTGCTGCCAATCCAGCACGCCTTTGAACGTCCCCAGGCCCGGGTATAATACAAAGTAGATGACGCCGAAGGCCACCGTGATGTAGAACAGATTCAGCCACCAGCGGGGCAGCGGATTGTTGTATTCCTGCAGGTCTTCGTCCCAGACGTGGCCCATCGTCTCCGTCTCCGTACCCCGTTTCACCTTTTCCGTATTGGCGAAAGTCAACCAGATGACGGCGACCAGACCCAGCACCGTCGGTACGACGATGAACCAGTGCCAGAACTGACTGCTGAAGTCAGCCATGATCGGTGCTCCTGTCATTCGATGACGCCGAGGCAGGCCGATCATCGTCTTCAAGCGGAAGACGCGCGGCGGCGTCGAAGTCTTGCCGACGGCGCCAACTCCATGCCCAGACGAAGATACCCACAAAGATCGCCATCAGCGCGATCGTCCACACCAGATGAAACCAGCGCATAGCCGCTATCTCCGGATCTTGATCAGGGTGCCCAGCTCCTGCAGGTATGCGATGAGCGCATCCAGTTCGGTCCTGCCTTCGAGTGCTTTGGGCGCCTGCTCGATCTCTTCATCGCTGTAAGGATGGCCCAGGGTTCGCAGCACCCGCATCTTGCGCTGAATATCCGCACCATCCAGCCCGTTGGTCGCCAGCCAGGGATACCCGGGCATTATCGACTCGGGCACGACATCGCGCGGATTGATCATATGCACCCGATGCCAGTCATCGCTGTAGCGCCCGCCGACTCTCGCCAGGTCCGGACCGGTGCGCTTGGAACCCCACAAAAACGGCCGGTCATAGACAAATTCGCCGGCGACCGAGTAGTGACCATAGCGTTCGGTCTCGGCGCGGAACGGGCGAACCATCTGCGAATGGCAGGCATTGCACGCCTCGCGAATGTAGATATCACGCCCCACGAGTTGTAAGGGCGGGTAAGGTTCGAGGCCATCGACCGGCTCGGTCGTGGACTTCTGGAAGAACAGCGGCACGATCTCCACTATTCCTCCAATGCTGACCACCAGCACAGTCAACACGATCAACCAGGCCAGATTCTTTTCCGCTTTTTGCTGCAATGACATATCGTGCACCTTCAGTGGGCCACTGCCGGGATGGCTGCCTCAACCGGCTTTGCACCCATGACGGTGCGCCCCAGGTTGTAGGCCATCACGAGCATGCCGGTCAGATAGAGCAGACCACCGAGAAGACGGATGAGGTAGTACGGATGCATGGCCTGCACGGTCTCGATGAAGCTGTACGTCAACGTGCCGTCCACGTTGACCGCGCGCCACATCAAGCCCTGCATGATTCCTGAAATCCACATCGCCGTGATGTAGAGCACGATGCCGATCGTCGCGACCCAGAAATGGGCGTCGATGAGCTTCACGCTGTAGATCTCGCGGCCAAACAGCCGTGGAATCAGGTAATACATTGCCCCGATAGATATCATCCCAACCCAACCCAGCGCGCCGGAATGGACATGCCCTATGGTCCAATCCGTATAGTGCGATAAAGCATTGACGGTTTTGATCGACATCATCGGGCCTTCGAACGTGGACATGCCGTAGAACGACA
Source organism: Gammaproteobacteria bacterium (assembly GCA_051008635.1). Taxonomy (GTDB): domain Bacteria; phylum Pseudomonadota; class Gammaproteobacteria; order JBPCXK01; family JBPCXK01; genus JBPCXK01. The sequence continues at coordinate 4,645 of JBPCXK010000604.1, read as the reverse complement.
CCGAGACGATCAGAAATTTGAGAATGGGATCGCTACGCAACTTTTCCCAGGCGCCCGACAAGGTCATGATGCCGTTGATCATGCCGCCCCATGACGGGGCCAGCAGGATCAGCGAAAACACCATGCCCACTGACTGCGCCCACTCGGGCAAGGCCGTGTAATGCAGATGATGGGGACCGGCCCATATGTAGGTAAAGATCAAAGCCCAGAAATGAACCACGGAAAGCCGATAGGAATAGACCGGCCGGTTCGCCTGCTTGGGAATGAAGTAGTACATGATCCCGAGGAAGCCCGCGGTGAGAAAAAACCCCACCGCATTGTGGCCGTACCACCACTGCACCATCGCATCCTGCACACCTGCGTAGGCCGAGTAGGATTTCCAGAACGTGACCGGCAAGGCAGCGCTGTTGACGACGTGCAACAGTGCGATGGTGAGGATGAAACCGCCATAGAACCAATTGGCAACGTAGATGTGCGGGATTTTGCGTTTAAAGATGGTGCCGAAGAACACGACGGCGTATGCGACCCACACGATCGTGATCAGCACGTCGATAGGCCACTCCAGCTCCGCGTACTCCTTGGTCGTGGTGAGACCGAGCGGCAGCGTGATGGCGGCCAGCACGATGACCAACTGCCAGCCCCAGAACGTAAACGCCGCAAGTCTGTCGGAGATGAGGCGCGCATGACAGGTACGCTGAACGACGTAATATGATGTCGCGAACAGCGCGGAGCCGCCGAATGCGAATATCACCGCGTTGGTGTGCAGTGCGCGCAGCCGCCCGAACGTCAGCCACGGGATGTCGAAGTTGAGCTGTGGCCAGGCCAGCTGAGCCGCGATCAACACGCCCACCAACATGCCGACAATCCCCCAGACCACCGTCATCACCGCGAATTGGCGCACGACCTTGTAGTTGTACGTCTCGCTCGTACTCATCGGATTCCTCGAAGTGGATTAAGCAGAAATATCAGCTCGTGAAGACCGGGCTGAAGCCGACACCCCAAAGCAACGCGGTCGCCGCGAGCAGTCCTACCAATGCGACCAGCCCCACCGCAAGCACCGACGTGGAAAACAGGAAGCCGCGCTCGCGCGGAATCTCCATCATGATCGGGACGCCGGTGTAGAGCAGAAACACGGTATACGCGAGCGCTGGCAGGCCGACGATAAAGTTGAGCCATAGCACCGGATACAACTGCATGATTCCGACCAGGAACAGTGGCGTTGCGGTATAGGCCGCCAATGCCATACAGCGCGAAAGCGGCTGTTGGGCGCCATAGGTCTCGCTCATCCAATGGATCAATTTACCGATGGTAAAAACGGCGACCAGGATAGAAACGTAGTACAAAATCGTGATCTGCAAGGCGCTATCGACAGTGAGCCGGACAGGCTCCCCCGCCCCAATCCGCCAGCCGACCTGGGTCGTGCCGATGAACCCCGCGATCGGCGATATCGCCGCAATAATCGCAATGTACGAGAGGAAGTACCGCCCGACCGAGCCGCCCTCGTCACGAATCGCTTTCCACTCTGTTTCGGGGTTTACGAGCAACCCCGGTATGTGGCTCAGAAGCATGTCCGTTCCTTGATACGCCTTTATGTATACAATATCTACGTAAATTATGTAGCACAATATTGACGGCCAAAACTTTGATCCCCGAACAGGAAAGCTAATGCCTGCCCGAGCGCCCAACCTTGATCCAGATCAACTGGAGTTCATCGATGTGGGCTAAAATTTTATTGGCTCAGCTCGCATCGGCTTGGTAGACAGACATGGGAAGCGCCGCCACTGCAGGACTTACGACCAGCGAATGCTTCCAATGCGGGCATCCTGTTCCACCCGACACGTCATACGCCGTCGAAATCGATGGGCGCTTGCGGCCCGTGTGCTGTCAGGGCTGCGCCACGGTGGCAAGAGCCACCACAGCGGCCGGCCGGCAAGCCGTCTATCCGACATCATCATCGCGCGGTCCCGAGGCATTGCATGAACTGAAAGTGTTCGATCGACCTGACGTGCAACGATCGTTTGTACACCACAGCGACGAGCGGACATCAGAAGTCTCTTTACTATTGGAAGGCGTTACCTGCGCGGGGTGTGTGTCGCTGATTGAACACCATCTCGCCAGGCTTCCCGGGGTCGACAAAGTCGAAGTCAACTACTCGACCCGTCGCGCGCGCATTCGGTGGGACGCATTGCAAACCAGACTGAGCGAGATACTGACCGCGGTTCGCGGCCTTGGCTATGACGCTCACCCCTACGATCAAAGATCGCGCCAGGAGAGCCTGGAGCGCGAACGCAAGCAGCTTCTTCGCAGACTGGGCGTCGCCGGCGTGTTCGGCATGCAGGTGATGACACTTGCGGTCGCGCTCTACGCCGGCGCGTGGTCAGGAATCGAAAGTGAGTTCAAGGATTTTTTTCAGCGCATGAGCCTGCTTCTTACGGCGCCGGTGCTGTTCTACTCGGCACAGCCCTTCTTTCGCGCAGCCTGGGCCGCAGCCTCCAAGCGGACCATCGTGATGGACGCGCCGATTTCGCTCGGAATCGCGCTGGCCTTTGGCGCCAGCGTGTGGGCGACTTTTTCCGGCCACGGACATGTCTACTACGATTCGGTCGTGATGTTTGTGTTCTTTCTGTTGGGCGCTCGCTACCTCGAGTTATCGGCGCGCCGACGAGTGGCGGGCGCGACAGATATTGTCGCCTACGCGGCGCCGCAAACGGCCATACGTCTGAATCCAGATGATCCTGCCCGGACCGGCGCGGCTATCGCCGCGATCGAGCTCAGGGTGGGCGATCTGGTCTTGATTCGTCCCGGCGATGTTGTTCCTGCCGACGGCGATGTCGTCGAGGGCCGTTCGACTGTGAACGAATCAATACTGACCGGAGAAACACTGCCACAGCTGCGTCAAGTGGGCGACCACGTTCTGGAAGCCAGCGTCAACAGCGAGAGCCCCTTGATTGTTCGCGTGACCGGCACCGGATCCGACACCGTGCGCTCTGAAATCCAGAGACTTTTGGATCGTGCCGAAGTGGAAAAACCGCGCATCGCCCAACTCGCCGACCAAATTGCCGGATGGTTCCTCGGCGCCGTACTGATATTGGCTGCCGGCACGGCTCTCGTGTGGTGGTACTACGATCCCGAGCGTTGGTTGCCGACGACGGTCGCACTGCTGGTCGTCGCCTGCCCTTGCGCGTTGTCGCTGGCCACCCCGACCGCCATCGCCTCATCGGTGAGCATGCTGCTGGGGAAAGGCGCATTGATGACCCGCGGTCATGTCCTGGAGACGCTTAATCGCGTTACGCATTTCGTATTCGACAAAACCGGCACACTGACTACCGGTCACCTACGGCTGGTTGAGGCGAGGCCGCTGGACAGCAACCGCAGTGTCGAGGACTGTCTTGCACTGGCCGCCTCATTGGAGCGGCACTCGGAACACCCGGTGGCGCGTGCGATCGTCGAGGCCGCTGGCGACCGACCGTTACCCGCCGCAACCCGGATCACCAACCGGCCGGGCGCCGGACTTACCGGCGTGATCGAGGGTGAGCTGATCGTTATCGGCACGCCGAACCATCTGCAGGCATGTACGGGCCTGGAATTCGCTGAGGGCATGGAGCTAGATGATATGACCAGCGTCGTGCTGGCCAATGAGAAAGAGCCGATCTGCGTCTTTCGATTTGCTGACGAGCCACGAGAAGACGCAGCCGACGTGCTGCAGTATTTGAGAGCTCAGAGCAGATCGCTGGTGCTTCTGACTGGAGATCGGCAAACCGCCTCCCGCCGGCTGGCGAGCCAGCTCGGTATTGAGGACGTACACGCTGGTCTCACTCCCCAGCAAAAGCTGCAACACATCAGGGCGCTGCAGGCGAAGGGCGCCGTCGTAGCAATGATCGGTGATGGTATCAACGACGCGCCTGTGCTTGGCGGGGCCCAAGTGTCGATAGCCGTCGCGGGGGCCACAGCCCTGGCGGCAATCAGCGCGGATACTGTGCTACTCAACCCAAACTTACGCACTATCGCTGTCATGGTCGAGACCGCGCGCCGCACGCTCAACGTGATCCGCCAAAGCATGGTATGGGCCGCCGGCTACAATCTGATTGCAATTCCGGCAGCCGCGCTCGGTTATGTGCCCCCCTGGCTTGCCGCTCTCGGGATGTCCGCAAGTTCGCTGATCGTGGTGGCTAACGCATACAGGCTGCGACGATCGCCTGCAGCAGCGGGGGCCTGACATGGAGATCCTCTATCTACTCGTGCCACTCGCTGCTGTGCTGGCCATGGTGATTGCGGCCGGTTTTCTATGGGCGATCGCCACCGGTCAATTCGACGATCTGGAGGGCCCGGCTCACCAGATTCTCATGGATGATGATCGCGTCGACCCGGATCAGGATGGCTCTTAGGGTTCGCGTCAAAATAAGTTTGCATTTCTCGGCGGTCGCTCCTGCGCGTCCTGCGCTCGCGACACTGGCACATCCGTGTGCGGCGCAGGCGCCCGCGCGGTAAGGCGCGAGGAGGGCGAATAGCCGGCCTATATAGACCTCCGCAGCAACACCGCCGCGCGGGGATGCATGGGCGGCGAGAACCGTGAGCTTATTTTGACGTTCTCGCACTGGATCCCCGCGCGCATGGGTGGGCCGCGCACAATTCTTAACGGAAATTA